>JAJAYR010000050.1 GCA_026786155.1 Pyrinomonadaceae bacterium | reverse complement strand
ACGGAAAGGCGAAGCCTTTCCGCACATCGAGCGGCAGAGCCGCATTTTTGCATAACATCAGTTATTAAAATGAAAATTGTTATACCGGGCGGAACGGGACAAGTCGGAACAATTCTGGCGCGGGCATTTCACGCGGACGGACACGAAGTTGTAATTGTGAGCCGCCAATCATCGGACAAATTCGCTTGGCGAATCGTCGAATGGGACGCGGCAACCGTCGGCGATTGGGCGCGGGAATTTGAAGACGCGGAGGTTGTCATAAATCTCGCCGGACGCATCGTAAATTGCCGCTACAACGCGGTAAATCGGCGGCAAATGATGGATTCGCGGGTCAATTCGACGCGAGCCGTCGGCGAAGCGATTAAGCAGGCGAAAAATCCGCCGCGTTTGTGGCTTCAGGCAAGCACGGCGACGATTTACGCGCATCGGTTCGACGCGCCGAACGACGAATTGACGGGAATTATCGGCGGCGATGAAGCGGACGCGCCCGACACTTGGAATTTCAGTATTGATGTCGCCAAAAATTGGGAAAAAGCCGCGAATGAATTTGATTTGCCGAAAACGCGGCTGGTTTTGATGCGTTCGGCGGTAACGATGAGTCCCGATAAAGACGGTATTTTCGACGTGATGCGCGGACTCGTCAAAAAAGGTTTGGGCGGCACGGCGGGCGACGGGCGGCAATATATTTCGTGGATTCACGAAGCGGATTTTATTCGCGCGGTTGATTGGCTGATTGAACGCGAAGAATTTTCGGGAGCGGTCAACATTTCATCGCCGAATCCTTTACCCAATAAGGAATTTATGCGGATTTTCCGTGCGGCTGACGGGACGAAAATCGGACTTCCGGCGAACGAGTTGATGCTTGAAATCGGCGCGTTTTTTATGCGGACGGAAACCGAATTAATTTTGAAAAGCCGCCGCGTCGTACCGACCCGCTTGCTCGAATCGGGTTTTGAATTTGAGTTCCCGGATTGGCGGGAAGCGGCGGAAGATTTGTGTCGCAGAAGTCGGGAAAGGAACGGCTAACCGCCAATTTCTTTGCCAGCCAAACGCGCCGCAATCAATTTATAAACCTGAAAATTAAACGCCAAGCCGATGTGCGTTCCGGTTACTTCAAAATCTTTTTCCGCGTTTCGCAAAACGCACGATTGCCAATCAACGATGCCGTCGGTTTTCGTGTAAATCGCCGTTTGACGGATTTCTTCCGGCAACGAATTTTGCAGCGCGGTAACGGCGGGACAATCGCAAAAGCCGGTAAAACACTGCGGATGCTCGTTTTTATCAACCGTCAAAAAAATGCGGCGGCGAATTTGCTCGGACATTCGCAAAACCTGTGGGTGCGAGCGAACGCCGCGAAATGGCGACGCGAGAGTCGTTACCGATTCGATTAAATCGGGATGGTTGGCGGCGGCGGAACGCGATAAAATGCCGCCTAAACTATGTCCGATTAGGTGAACCTTTTTACCGGTTTCTTCGTGCGCTTGCCGAATCGTCGCGGTTAATTTTTCAGCCAGCGTATTTAAACAATCCGCGTTCCAGCCAATTTTGGAAAAATACGGCTGATAACCGATGCGGCTCAACCATAAATAAAGTTCGTAAAGATAAATATCAGAACCGAGAAACCCGGGAACGACGACGACCGCCGAACCGTCGCCTTTGGGAATGCCAAAACCGTAATAAACGGGCGCGATGTGCAGCAAAGCCCAATCAACGCCGACCAGCGATTCAAACCAAATCGGCAGCGCGGACGAACGCATCTCTTTGTCGAATCCGGTTAAAACTTGAATTTCGGTTTCTAAAATATCCATCTCTTTTAACAATACCGCAGAGAATTTCAGTCTTCAGTTAGAGCGCAATCAACTACATTTCAATTAACATTTTAACGATTCGGAATAGATAAGAGATGAAAGATGATAACTGATAGATTCGGATGTGTTTTATCTTTCATCTCTTATCTATCATCTTTCATCTACTCCGAATCGTTCCTGAATTACGCTTATCCTTCAATTAAATACAAAACAATTCTTTGCGCCGGTTTGTCTGCTTCTTAACCGAATCCGCAATTTTTCCGGCACAAAATTACTATTCCGCGCCGACCGCGCTTGCCGTCTGATTTGCTAACTTTTCAACGACGATTTTCAAGTCGGCGAAAACTTCGTCCAAAATTTCCTTGAACTTTTCGACATCGCCCATCGCCTGCGCGTCGGACGACAAGCCGAAATAAAGCGTTTGATTGTAACTTAAAATCGCGCAGCCCAGACCCAAACCGTAGCCAATCGGCACATACGGATATTGCGCGAGCATTTTTCTGCCCGCCAGATAAAGCGGAACTTGCGGACCCGGAACATTCGTCGCCACCATATTAAACGGCGGAAACGGCAAATCGGCGACTGCACCGATGCCCGATTGAACCGGCGCGGGCAAAATCGCAAATAATGATGCAATCGTCAGCAAACCTTCCGCCAGATGCGCCGATTTCATCACGGCGGTTTTTTGGTTGACGTATTTGAAACGATGCGGCAAATCGTTGATGTCCAGCGGAATCTCGACCGGCAAAATCGAAATCAGATTGCCGAGTGCGCCCTGCTGTTCCTTTTGCCGAAGGCTGACGGGAACCATAAACCGCACGATTTTATCTTTCGTCGGAAACTCGTGAAATTTGCAGTAACGTGCGACCGCTTCGCTCAACAGCGTCAGCACGACATCGTTGACGCTGCCGCCGAGAGTCGTGCGAATCGCCCGCGCTTCCTTGAATGAAAATTCGCTCCACGCCAAACGTCTTTCGCCCGAACATTTGCCGTTAAAAGGCAGCATCGGCGCGGGTGTCAGTACGGCGGGCAACACGCCGCTGATGTGCGGCAGAGCCTCGACCGTTTGCGGATTGGCGAGCGTCGAACCCAAATGCAGAAGTCCCATCTGCATATCCGTCAGACGATTGATACCTTCCTGAATTCCGCCGATTAACGAATCGAAAAGCTGCTGAAGCGGTTCGCGGTTCGGTTTTTCTTCTTTGACGGTTTCCGGTTTCGGCGGCGGCGGTTGAATTTCCGGCGTAATATCGAACAAAATTTTTATCAAATCAACGCCCGAAATGCCGTCAACCATACAATGATGAATTTTCGCAATCATCGCCGACCGATTGCCTTCGTAATTCTCGACGACGTAGAATTCCCAGAGCGGTTTTGTTCTGTCCATCACCGTCGTTAAAGTTTCGCCCGCGAGTTTGATTACATCCGTTTCGCTCAAGGCTTTTTTCTGTTTGACTTTGAAAATGTGGTTTTCGATGTTGAAATCGTCGTCGGTTTCCCACGTCGGATGCCCGATGAGAAATGGGTCGGGAACAACTTTTTGCAGGTAGCGCGGGACGAGATGAAGCCGTTCGCCAATCTGTTTGATTAAATCGCGGCGCGTAATTTTGCCTTCAAAAACGCTCGTCGAACCGATGTGCAGCGGGCATTCCTTTTTTTCCAAATAAAGAAATGCCGCGTCGAGCGATGAGAGACGGCGATTTAATTCGGGCTGTTTCATTTTTTTATTTAGCCACAGAGTTCACAGAGCAAATACCGGGAAAGAAATTTAAATCCCAGATTAACAGCAATTCACAAAGCTAAACTCTTTTGAGTTTTTGCAATTATTTTTTTTCCAAGTAATTTCTCTGTGCCTCTCGGTGTCCTCTGTGGCAAAAATCTTATTGTTCCGTAAATCCCGTAATATCATACGACATCGCAATTAAATCGTGCGTTTTGTCGTGGCGGTCAATGACGTAATCGGCGAGCAGAGCTTCGATTTTAAAGCCGAGTTTTTCAAAAACCTGAATCGCGCCTTTTTGTTCGGCAGCCATTCGTGCGACGACTTTTTGCAAACCCAACTCTTCGGCTTTGACGAAAAGTTCGCCCGCTAAAATGCTGCCCAAACCTTTGCCGCGCACTTCGGGCGACAGCAGCAAAATTATTTCGCCGAGATGCCGCGACCAAACCTGTTCGGTCTGCATCAAACTGCCGTGTCCGACTAACTTGCCGTTCGCCTCGACTAAAATCGTGTGCCAGTTTCCTTTTTCGATGCGCTTCGTCCAACTTTCGACGAACGCTTCGTCGGTGATGTCGAACGACAGAAACAGCAAATCGTTTTCCGGCAGGAGACGCGCAAATTCCAGAACCGCCGTCTTGTCATCAGCCGTCATCAAACGCAGCGTGATCCGCGTGCCGTCAATGTTCTTCGTCCATGGATATTTTCTTTTCGTCGCTACTTGTTTCGCCATTTTTCTATTTAATAACAAATCAAGATAATTTGCCTGCGAAAGACACGAAACAAACGAAAAAATTAAAAAATTTGGTTTTCTTTCGTTTATTTCGTGTCTTTCGTGGGCAAAAAATTATTTCTTGTCTTGTTTCGTTCCGCTTCCGAAAATCGGCATCTGCGTCGCCAAATCGAGCCAGCGTTTTTGGATTTCGACGTAACTGCTCATCGTCGCTTGCGCGAAATCCGCGACCGCCGAAACGGGCGATGAAGCGTCCAGATTCAGATTTTGCTTGAGCATTTTGACCATATCTTTATTTTGCTTTTCCGCAAAATCGAGCCACGCCGTCCGCATATTGACGAGCGTTTCCAAGCCTTTGCCCGCCGCCGACTGCGCCGTTCCGAGCGTTTCGCCGCCGCTGAAACTCGCGCCTGATTGAACGGTCTGCATCAATTGTTCGCCCTGCCGCATCGCAATTTCCGACCATTTTTTCTGCGCTTCGATAAATCCTTCCACGCCTTGTTTCGCCCAATTTGCCAGCGTTTCCGTCGGCGCGTTGTTCGACATTCCCATCACGTCGGAAACGGTTTTAACGACGAGCGCGGTTTGCTGCGTCGTCAGTTCGAGCCACATTCTTTGCGCTTCGACCAATTGCCCGACAATCATCCGGGCGAAATCGTTCGGCATTTGCGCCGCGCTGTTTGCCGCCGCCGCCGTCGCTTTCGGCGCGGAATTCTGCTCGGTTTGTTTGGTTTCCGGCTTCGGTTTTGCAGTCGCCTTCGCCTTTGGCTGCGCCGGTTTTTTCGCTTGGACAGCGGGCTTTTTCGGCACTACTTTCACTTGCGGGTTCGCTTTTGCTTTTGCCTTTGGCGCGGTTGTCGGTTTGGTTTCAACCTTCGGTTTTGTCTCAGCCGCATTCACGGTTTTCGTTTCAGTTTTTATTTCCGCTTTATTTTCCGCTTTTGGTGCGGCTTCGTTCGTCGTTTTCTTTTCTTCTGCCATTTTTTTCACCTTTGCTTCAAAACCGCGAGCCGTAGCGGGCGGGTTAGATTATGTTGAATACCTTACCAGATTATCACGTCGCTGCCGCTTCGCCTTCTGACATTTTGCCTTATAAATATAAAAAAGTCTGTGATTGATGACAACCACAGACTCATTGTTTGCGAAAATTAAATTTATTTCGTCGCGGCTTTCGCCTGTTTGTTCATATTTTCGACCGAATTTTCGACGTTGGTATAAAGATTTCTGCCGAGTTCGACGACTTCTTTCTGCAACGGCAATTCCATTCTGCCTGCCGCTTTGATGAAGTTTTCGCCGGTCGTCGCAAATAATTGAATCCAATCCTGTCGAATTTGTGAAGTCGCGTCCCAATAAGTTTTCGCCACTTTCAACGCTTCGACATTCGCATTATATCCGGCGACATACATTCCCTGAACGTAGTTTTCGGTTACTTCCGCCGTCTGCACCGCGCCTTTTAAGGTCAGGCTCGCCGTTTTTTGGGTTAATTCAATCGCCGTATCAATCGCTTCGTTGTTAATTTTTTTCGTCATTTCTTTATTTCTCCTAAATTTGATTCTGTTAATAATTTTTATCAGTTTTCCGCCTGACAATTTGAAGATTACAAAATTAAAAAAGTCTTGTCAAGCGAAAATTTCGCATTTGCGAAATAAATTTTTAATAGCTGAGTTAAACTCAATTATTTACTCAATTATAGATTTTGCAGGATTGATAAAATTGCCGAAAAATTAGAGTGTAGAGCGCAAGCAACGTAATTTTGCTTAAATAACCAGAGCATTTCTCTGAAATACAACGACATCGTTCACGCTCTGTGTTCTCATAATTGATTCGCAGATGCGAAATTGAATTTATTCGTGTTATTTCAACAGTTACAAAGATTTGTTGCAAATCTCGTTCGCATTCGTGATAAAATTTCGCATTATGCCGAGAAAGAAAAAACAACCCGCGACATCCGACGAACTCGTCATTAAACGCTACGGCAATCGCCGTTTGTATAACACCGAAACGCGCAGTTACGTCAATTACGAAGAACTCGCCAAACTCGTGCGCGACGGGCAGGACATCAAAGTTATTGACTCGACCAGCAAGGAAGATGTTACGAAAGCCGTGTTGATTCAAATGATTTTGGAGGAAGAAAAAAACAACAAAACCGTTTTGCCGACCGAATTTCTCTTTCAACTGCTCCGCGTCCGCGAAGAATCAATGCAGGATTTTTTCAAAAATCACCTGTCGGCAAGTTTCGACGCTTATTTACGAACCAAGGAGGAATTCGACAAACGATTCCGAAGCGTTCTGGAAATGGCAGTTTCCGCGCCGCAAATGTGGGAAAAACTAATTCCGGGCGCGGATATTGTGCGCGAAGTTTTGCTGGGTAAAAAGAGCGATGATGACCGGAAAGAATAGCGGAGAAATTAGCCGGAAATCAAAATTAAAAAATTAAAAAATTAAAAAGCGGTTTCGACGAAAATAAAGCCCGATTTAATTCTGGCATCGAGCAACCAAAAGAAAAACTCGCCGCATCACACGGGACAAGTTCCAAAAGACTTTCATAAAACCTGTTAAAAATCGGAGTGTATTTGATGAAAGGAAAACTCTTTCTCGCCGTCGTCGTGTGTCTTTTCTTGATTGTAACCACACCGGCGCAAAATACGTTTCGTCTTGACGAGACGGCGACGAAAGCGTTTATCGTCGGCGACAAACTAAAAACCGAATTGGTTTTCGAGAATAAAGCGGCGAAATTTTCGGCTAAGATTCGGCTTGAAATTTTGGACGCGGACGACCGGATTTTGGCGCGAGCCGAAACGCTCGAAACAATCAAACGCGGCAGACAAATTTTAACCGTTTGGCTGCCGTTTTCTTATTCCGAAAATTCGGGCGGTTATCTCTGGCAACGACTTCGCTATTCGGTAACGCCGATTGAAAATGCCGGAAATCCGACTTTGGACGGCATCGTTTCGCTGTCGGAAATTATGCCCGAAATTTTTGAAATTCGCGCCGTCGCCGGTGAACGAATTTATTCGGGAATGAATTATCGAGTTCGCGTTCGCGCCTTTCAGCCCGTTACCGATGCTCCGATGCGCGATGTCGAAATCGCGGGTGAACTCGAACTTGACGAAGTGAACAAGAGCGATGAATTGAAACTCACGGCGACGGGCAAAACCGACAAAAACGGCACGGCGATTCTTAATTTTAAAATTCCGCCGGAAATGAATCTCGACGACGGCGACGTGAAAATTACGGGCGCGAAAAACGGCATCACGCGCGAAGCCGAAAAAGATTTATATCCATCGGAAACCGAATACGCGGTTTATTTGAACACCGACAAACCGCTTTATCAGCCGAATCAAAAAATGTCCGTGCGCGGGCTTTTTCTGCGAAAAGGCGACACCGATTCGGCGACAAAAGCACTCGCGGAAAAGGAACTCGAGTTTACCATCAAAGATGAAGACGACACGATTCTTTACCGGGAAACGGTGAAAACTTCGCGGTTCGGTATCGCTTCCATCAGTTGGCAAATTCCCGAAAACGCGAAGCTCGGAACTTATCGCGTTACAATTGACGCGGACAAAGATTTGAGCAGCGACCAAATTTATTTCAAAGTTTCGCGGTATGATTTGCCCAATTTTGCCGTCAACGCCAAACCGGACAAAACATTTTATCTGCCGAATGAAACAACGGCGGAAATCAGCGTCGGCGCGGATTATCTGTTCGGCAAACCCGTCGCCAAAGGCAAAGTAAAAGTCGTGCGGGAGAAAAACCGCGAGTGGAATTACAAAGAGCAAAAATGGACGGTTGACGAAGAAAAAACTTACGAAGGCGAAACCGATGAAAGCGGAAAATTCATGGTGAAAGTTGATTTGACCGAAGCGCACACGGCTTTGAAAGACGAACAATACAAGCGTTTCGAGGACGTTCGTTGGGCGGCTTATTTCACCGACGCGACGACCAATCGAACCGAATCGAGGCGTTTTGACGTGCGCGTGACGAAAGAAGCGATTCACGTTTATATCGTCGGCATTAAATCCTACGACGACCAAAATCCGAAACTGCCGATAAAATTTTACGTTTCGACTTTTTACGCCGACGGTGCGCCCGCCGTCTGCGCGGTTGAAATAAAAGGGAAATACGAAGACGAAGAAAAATTTCAGACGCTGACCGAAATAAAAACGAATGATTTCGGCGCGGGCAAAGTCGCGTTCGCCGCGCCCAAACGCGCCGCCGAAACTTACTTTGACGATTTGCAAATCACGGTTCACGCCTTCGACACGAACGGGCGGACAGGAATTCAGGAAGAGGAAATTTCGATTGACGAAGACGAAAAAGCGATTCAGATTTCCACCGATAAGATAATTTACCGTCCGGGCGAACCGTTGAAAATCCGAATCGTTTCCACCGAAACCGACCGCGACGTTGACGTTGACATCATTCAAAATTTCGCAATCATTTCCTCGCGCCGCGTGCGACTGCAAAACGGACGCGCGGAAATTAAAATTCCGTATCGCACCGAATTCAAAAATTATCTGACCGTCGGCGCGTCTATTGACGACCGCGACAAAACGATAGAAACCTCGCGCGGCGTGTTTTATCCGCGCCCGACCAATCTGCGGCTCGATGCCGAACCCGTTCAGACGACGTATCGCCCGAACGAAGAAGCAAAGATTAATTTTACGGTTTCGACGGCGGATAAAAAGTCCGCCGAAACCGCGCTCGGCGTAATTGTTTTCGATAAAGCAATCGAAGAACGCGCCCGCGCCGATGCCGCTTTCGGCGGCTCGAACGTCAATCAATTCGGCGGTTATTCGCAACTGCTCGACGGCGATTTGAACCGGATTGATGTTACCAAACCGATTGCCGAAAATTTGCAGACGCGGATGGAACTCGTCTATTCGGATTCGCAATTCAGTCCGAGTTTTTTCGGCAGCCGCGAGTATGAAACGAATCTGAAAAGCGTTTTTGCGAAACATTTCGACAGACAATTTCTGCCGGTCGAAGTTGTGCTTAAAAACGCTTACGCGGCAGATTTTACGCCTCCGGCGGACGGCGTTTCGCTGCGGAAAATTTTATCGGCGAACGCGATTGATTTCGACGGTTTGCGCGACCCCTGGGAAAATTCTTACCGCGTCAATTTTACGACTGAAAAAGATGAAAATTTTGTTTCCGTCGAATCGGCGGGCGCGAATAAAACTTTCGGCAACGGTGATGATGTCGTCGTTTTGCAAATGAAATTCAAGTATTTTACCCGACTCGGACAAGCGATTGACCGTGCCGTTTCGGATTTTCACGCGCGGACGAATTCTTTTATCCGCGATTACGCCGCGCTGAAAAATGAATTGCAAAAGCAAAATATAGATTTGGATGCTTGGCGCGACCGTTGGAATCAGCCGTATAAAATCGAATTCGGAATTTCCGGCAGATTCTACACGATTGATTTTAAAAGCGGCGGCAGGGACGGGAAATTCGACGATTCTTACGACGATTTTACGATATGGACGAACAAAATTGATTTTTTCGCCGCCACCGAAAACCGTCTGCAAGCCGTTTTAACCAACTACGCGAACGAGAGGAAAACTTTTCCGAAAGACAACGTGGATTTTATAATGCTTTTGAAAAATGAAGGCATTAATTACGACGATTTGCGCGACGGCTGGAATCGCCCGTTTAGTTTGGAATTTTCCGTCTCTTCGCGTTACACCGACAAAATCAAAACCGAATCGGTCGCCCGTTACGGCGAATCGGCGCAGTCGAAAATGACGCTCACGCCGGTTACTCAGCAAGTCGCTTTTTTCCGCCTGAAAAGCGCGGGCGCGGATGGCGTTCTTGACAACGGCGACGACGCGACTTACGCGACGTTCGCGGGAATTGTTTCCGAGCAGGGAAAATCGGACGCGCAGCCGGTTACACTCAAAACCGAAACCATTTTTACGGGCGGCAAAGGCGCGATTCTCGGAACGATTGCCGATTTGAACGGCGCGGTCGTTCCGAACGCGGCGGTTACGGGAACAAATGAACAGACGAGCCAAATTTTTGAAGCGCGAAGCGATGAAGACGGAGTTTATCTGCTGAGAAATCTGCCGTCGGGAAAGTATTCGGTGAAAATCGAATCAGCCGGTTTTTCAACTTCGATTGTCAATAATGTGCCGGTGCATTCTTTAAATCTGACGGAACTGAATTTTACGCTTTCCGTCGGCGGCGTTCAGTCGGTCGTTGAAGTAACGGCTGATATTGTTGTGGTTAACGCGACTTCATCTGCAATTTCACAAAATCAGATTGAAGAGTTGCGGATAAACGGAAGGAGATTTTCCTCTTTTTTAGTAACAAAATCTAAAAATGAAAATGGAAAAACGGCAACTGTCATCGAAGAGAATTCAACGCCGCGTCTGCGTGAGTATTTTCCTGAAACGCTCGTCTGGCAGCCGGAGCTTATCACCGATAAAAACGGGAAAGCCGAATTGAAATTCAAGCTCGGCGATAACATTACGACGTGGAAAATGTATGCGATTGCGTCGAACGCGGAAGGGAAAATCGGCGTTGCCGAACGCGAGATAAAAGCGTTTCAGCCATTTTTCGCGGATTTGGAGCCGCCGAAGTTTTTGACCGTCGGCGATGAAATTTCCCTGCCCGTGCCGATTAGAAATTACACCGCAAAGGCGCAGAAGGTTGACGTAACGATGGCAGGCGGCGACTGGTTTAATTTCACGGGGGCGGCGACGCGGCAGATGACGGTTGCGCCGAACGATTCGCAAAACGCGATCTTTGATTTTCGCGCCGATAATATTATCAAAGACGGCAAACAGAGAGTTTCGGCGATTGCCGGACGCGATTCGGACGCGATTGAAAAAAGCGTTACCGTCAAACCGAACGGCAAGGAAATCGTTGGAACAAAATCGGAAATTTTCCGCGATTCCGCCGCGTTTGACGTTAATTTTCCCGCCAACGCGCTGCCGAACACGCACCAAGCGGAACTGAAAATTTACCCGAATTTGCTGGCGCACGTCGCCGAATCCATCGAAGGTTTATTGCAGCGTCCATACGGCTGCGGCGAACAGACGATTTCTTCGACGTATCCGAATTTGATGATTTTGAAATTTGCGCCGAAAAACGGCAAACTTTACGCGCCAGCCGAAAACTATTTGCAGAAAGGTTACGAACGACTTTTGGGCTATCAAACGGCTGACGGCGGCTTTGCGGTGTGGACGAAGGACGCGCCCGACATTGCGTTGACGGCTTATGCTCTGCGATTTTTGACTGACGCGAAAATGTATATCGAAGTTGACGACGACGCGATTAAAAACGCGCGGAATTGGTTGATTAAACAGCAACGCGCCGATGGCAGTTGGACGCGAAAATACGATTGGGAAAAAACGGAAGATTCGCAGCGGACGAAACTGATGACGACTTACGCGGCGCGGACGCTGGCGATGACGGCGAAAAATATCGAAGCCGCGAAAGCGGAAAATCAATCTTTGCAGGCGGCTTTGAATTATTTGAAAACGCGCGGCGGCGAGATTGACGAACCTTACGCGCTCGCGCTGTTCGGTTTGGCTCTCCTCGACGCGGGAAATTTTGAAGACGCGAAAGCAATCGCCGCGAAACTCGAAACGATGGCAATCGCCGAAAACGCGGGCGTTTATTGGAATCTCGAAACGAACACGCCGTTTTACGGCTGGGGAACGGCGGGCAGAATCGAAACAACCGCGCTCGTCGTGCAGTTGTTGGTCAGAGTGGAGAGTGGAGAGTCGGGAGTCGAGAGTTCTAAATTCGGAGATTTGATTTCTAAAGGAACGCAGTTTTTGCTGAAAAATAAAGACCGTTACGGCGTTTGGCATTCGACGCAGACGACCGTTAATGTTCTCGACGCTTTGCTCGCGGCAATCGGCGACGGCGCGGATAAAAATGTCGCTGAAATTCGCACGGCGGCGGTTTTTATCAATAATCAAAAGCTAAAAGATGTTGCGCTGCCGCCGGAAAATGCGCTGACTTTTCCGATAAACGTCGAACTGCCGACGAACCGGAATGACAATCGCGTCGAAATAAAAATCGGCGGCAATAAAAGCGCGGTAATGGCGCAAATCGTTCAAACGCATTACGTCGGCTGGCGGGATTTTGAAGCGAACGGGCGCGATAAAAACGGTTCGCGGGCGTTGCGGCTCGAATACGAATGCGATAAACAAACTGCCCGACCGACCGAAGAAATTTCGTGTAATGTCGAAGCCGAACGCATCGGATTTAAAGGTTACGGAATGCTTTTGGCAGAAATCGGTTTGCCGCCGGGCGCGGACGTTGACCGCGCTTCTTTAGAAAAGGCAAAGGAAGAAAACTGGAATTTCAGCCGCTACGACGTATCGCCCGACCGCATCATCGTTTATCTCTGGGCGCAGGCGGGCGGCGCGAAATTTAATTTCAAATTCAAACCGCGCTACGGAATCAACGCTCAAACCGCGCCGTCAATCGTTTATGATTATTACAACCCGGAAGCGCAGGCGACCGTCGCGCCGCTCAAATTTACGGTCAGGTAAGAAATTTTTTAGCCGCGAACAACACGAATTACACAAATAAGCAGGTGAGCCGAAGTTTGGCGACATTTTCCCGCTGTTCTGAGTTCACGCAGAGAGCGTGTTTCTGCCGCGCGGCACTCTGCGGCAACACGCTGAAGCGTGAACGCAGAACTTTTCAAAACACCTCAAAACTTCGGCTCACCTGCTTAGTAGTCCGTAAATTAAATTTTTGAGTGTTCAGAGTTCAAACTTTAGTTTGCATTCCGCCGCGCTGCGCTGGCGGAAACACGCTCAAGCGT
>JAJAYR010000049.1 GCA_026786155.1 Pyrinomonadaceae bacterium | reverse complement strand
TGATCGGGCGCGGCGCGGGACGTTTTAGGTCGTTGACCGAAACACCTGTCACCAGACTTTGATGGCAGCCTTTAATCTCCGCTACTTTCCGCGCAAAACCCTCGTAACTCGTGCCGTCTCCAGCATTGGTAAGGTGATAAATACCCGGTAAATCGAGTGCGGCGAGTTCGCGCAGACGCTTTGCCAAATCGCCCGCGAAAGTCGGCGTTCCGTAGCTGTCGCCGATGGTTTTGATAGTTTTTCCTTCCGTCAGAAGTTTGTCCATCACGCTCAGGAAATTCGTGCCGCCCGCGCCGTAAATCCAGCCGGAACGCACGATGATCGAGCGGGCGTAGGCGTTTCGCGCATTGATCTCACCTGCCAGCTTCGATTTTCCGTAAACGCCGATCGGATTCGGCGTGTCGCGCTGCGTGTAAAATCCGGTGTTCGCGCCGTCGAAAACGTAATCGGTCGAAATCGTCACGAAAGCCGCGTCAATCTTTTTGGCGGCAACGGCGAGATTTTCCACGCCCGTCGAATTGGCTTGGTAGCAAATTTCTTCGTTCGTCTCCGCGCCGTCAACATTCGTGTAAGCCGCGCAGTTGATCACGCCGTCGAACTTTTCGCGCGTGAAGGTTTCCGACACTTTTTCGGCATCGCCGATGTCGAGTTCCTGGCGCGTCAAACCGACGACGGTATCGCCGAGTTCACGACAATGCTCGATTGTCGCTTTCGCCACCATTCCGTTTGCGCCCGTGATTAAAATTTTCATAATTTTACTGGTTCTAGTTTTTCGGACTTCGGCGATATTTGTGCGTTACCGGACGACGGCGACCGATGCCGATGGCGTTTTTGGAAATTATCAGGGTCGGCGGCAGTTGGCGGCGTTTGAACTCGTTGGCGGGCGATTCGACTTTGTTGAGTAGATAGTAAACTAACTTTTCGTCGCTGCCTTCGGCGATAATTTCTTCGGGCGAAAGTTTGTCTTCAAAATAGTGTTTCAGAATCGCGTCCATCAAGTCGTATGGCGGCAAGCTGTCCTGGTCGAATTGGTTCGGGGCGAGTTCGGCGGACGGTGCTTTTTCGATGATCTCGAACGGGATGATTTCGCGCTTCGCCGATTCGTTGAGGTGGCGGGCGATTTGATAGACTTCCGTTTTCAAAACATCACCGAGAACCGACAAACCGCCGTTCGTGTCGCCGTAAAGTGTGCAGTAACCGACGGCAAGTTCCGATTTGTTGCCGGTCGCCAAAACCCGTCTGCCTTCGGCGTTGGAAATCGTCATCATAATCACGCCGCGAATCCGCGACTGCATATTTTCCGCCGCCAGATTTTCGCCGCCGTGCGTCGGTTTGGAGAGCTTCATCTGATTTAACAAAACTTCAAACGCGCCGGAAATCGGCTCTAATCTGGTTGGCATTCCGAGCGCGGCGGCGAGTTTTTCCGAATGTTTGATGCTGCCTTCGGACGAAAACGGCGACGGCATCATCACTGCCGAAACATTTTCCGCGCCCAACGCTTCACACGCCAGCGTTGCGACTAACGCCGAATCAATGCCGCCGGAAAGTCCGAGAACGGCTTTGGTAAAACGATTTTTCGCGGCGTAATCCTTGATTCCCAAAACCAGAGCCTGCCGGATTGATTCGATTTCGCCGCCCGTGATTCCGCGCGAATCGGATTTTCGGACATCGAGTTCGACCGTTTCGACGAATTCTTCAAACGCTTTCGCCTGCAAAATAATGTCGCCTTCTTCGTCGGCGACGAGGCTTGCGCCGTCAAAGATAATGCCGTCGTTGCCGCCGACGAGATTGACGAAAACAATCGGCGTTTTCTGCAATTTAGCGCGGTGCGCGACCATTTCGCAGCGCAACTTGATTTTGCCTTTATTAAACGGCGAAGCGTTGACGGCGACGATTAAATCCGCGCCCTGCATAATTAATTCGTCGGTTGGGTCAGCGTCGTATAATCTTTCCTTCCAAAAAGTTTTGTCGTTCCAAAAATCTTCACAGACGACGACACCGATTTTGCGACCGTTAATTTCAAAAAACTTTCGCGCGTTCGCCGGTTCAAAATAACGCGGGTCGTCGAAAACGTCGTATTCGGGCAAAAGAGTTTTATCGGCAAATCCGAGCAGTTCGCCGTGGCTGATGACGGCGGCGGAATTGAATAAACGGCGACCGTCAGCGTCATCGGTTTTCCTGATTGTTCCGACAATCGCCGTGATGTTTTCCGTCGCGGGAATGATTTTTTCCAAAGGATTTCCGGCGGCTTCGATGATGTCTTTATCCAGAAACCAATCGAAAGAAGTGTAGCCGTGCGTGGCGACTTCGGGAAAAACGATTAAGTCCGCGCCCTCCGCTTTGGCTTTTTCAATCGCCTGCAAAATTTTGGCGACATTGCCTTGCAAGTCGCCGTTCGTCGTGTTGATTTGTCCGATTGTAACTTTCATTTATCATTCAACATTTATCAATTCGTTTTTGCAAGTGTTTTTTAATTCGAGATTAAGTTCAATGATAAATGATAACTGATGTTACGCAAAACTGCGGCTGTGCCGCCTGATGTGCGGAAAGGCTCTGCCTTTCCATTAAATTTTCAAAAAATCTTTTCTGCGTAACATCAGTGATAAATGTAAAATGTTAAATCTTCTCGCTTTTTTTTATCATTTCGAGCCGGTTGCCGCGTTCGTTGTAGCGCACTTCGTCCATTACGTTATGGATAATCAGAACGCCGCGCCCGGAAGTTTTGAAAAGATTTTCGGTGTCGGTCGGGTCAGGGACTGCGGCGAGATTGAAGCCTTCGCCTTCGTCTTCGACGGTGAAACGCGCTTCTTTTGAGGAAACTTCCGCCGAAATTCGCACGAATTTGGTCGGGTCGAATTTGTTGCCGTGTTTGACGGCGTTGACGAAAGCCTCATCGAGCGCGATGAAGAGATTTGAATTTTCGGAATTGACTATGCCGTTTTTTTCGACGCGGCGCATCAGGTAATCGAGAATCGTGTGCATCAAGGAAATAAGGCTCGGAATTTCAAATTCGATTTTCTCGCGCCAGTTTTGCACGATTTCCTTTTGGTCAACAAATTTGGCTTTGTGGTTAAGCGTGGTTTCAATAAATTGCTTGAGTTCTTCTTCGGTAAAATCTCCTTTGCCGTAATTGGAAACGCAAATTTTGAAGGCTTTGATGTGGCTTCGAGAATTGTTAATCGCGTCGGGCAGACATTCTATTTCGGCTTCGGCTTCGGTTTCGGCGGACATATTTTCGCCGTCCAAATCGGTGATGATTAAATCGAAATTATCGTTTTCGATAAAAGCGACTGCATCGGTGCGGGTTTTGACTATTTTAACGAGATTCCCGTCTTTGCCGAATTCCTCCATCAAAGCCGTGCCTAAATCGTCATAATCATCAACAATCAAAATTTTTTTGTGCATCATTCGCGGTTTTTGTAGTCAATAAATTTTAGCTCGACTCGTCAAAGCCTTTCGCCGGAAATTACGATAAAATAAAATGCTTTGTTGCACATAATAAACTATAAACGCGGGCAATTTCTATTCGATGTCGCAGAAAATCGAAAAATCTTACCAAACGGCTGATTTATCGGCGTATTCGTTCGGCAAAAGAACGCTCATTCACCTGGCTGATTGGGCGTTTTTTCTGCTGATAAAATCAATCGGTAAAACGATTCGCTATGAAACCGAAGATTGGAAAAATTTCGAGCGTATCGAACGCGCCGGGAAAATTCCGATTTATTCATTCTGGCACAATCGCATTTTCGCGGGAACTTATTTCTTCCGCGAACGCGGTATCGTCATCATCACTTCGCAAAGTTTCGACGGCGAATATATCGCCCGATTTATTCAAAGATTCGGTTACGGCGCGGTGCGCGGCTCTTCGACGCGCGGCGGTGTCGGCGCGTTGGTTGAGATGATTCGTCTGATGAAGCGCGGTTTGCCGATGGGCTTTTCGGTTGACGGACCTCGCGGTCCGAAATACGTCGCTAAAACGGGCGCGGTTTTGCTGGCAAAAAAAACTGGCAATCCGCTGATGCCGTTCGTTTTTGAGAGCGTTATATTTTGGACGCTGAATAATTGGGACAAACTGCACTTTCCGAAACCGTTCACGCGGGCGAAACTCTTTATCGCCGAACCAATTTACGTGGCAAAGGACGCGAACGAGACGGAAATCGAAAATAAACGGTTGGAATTGCAG
>JAJAYR010000048.1 GCA_026786155.1 Pyrinomonadaceae bacterium | reverse complement strand
GTATGAACTTCATCGTTCATAATTCTATCGGTTACCGGATTTCCTGTCGTGAGCCGGTTTTTATCAGGAGGCGAATTTCGTGAGCAATTGGCTCCGAATACGAGCAGAATCGAGAGAACGGTTATCGGCAAAAAGTTTTTTTCGACCAGCGCGAGTTTTAATGTGTTTCGTAGTTTTAGAAAACCTACTTGTTTGTCGGGTAAAGATGGAATTAAATCATCTAGTTTTTAAAACTTTAGGAAAAGTTTTTTGGAAATAATTTTAATGCTATTTTTAATATCCCTATAAGAATGGAAAAATGTTACTCCTTAAATAAAGTCAATGCAATAAACGTATGAAAAGACAATCGCTTTTTTCTGTTGCCGCCATTTTTTTTGCGGCATTATTATTTTCCGCCGCTTACGCAAATGATCCGAAATACGGCGGCAGCGTGGTTGTGACTGTGCCGACCGATCCGGGCGGACTCAATCCGGCGGTGACCACGCAAGCGGGCGTTCATCTCGTCTGCGGTTCGGTTTTCAGCGCGCTGGTCGCGCTGGATTTTGACTTAAACCCGGTTCCCGACCTTGCCGAGCGATGGGAAGTTTCCAAAGACGGGCGCGTTTTTACTTTTTATCTGATGCCAAACGCCGAATTTCACGACGGCGTGCCGGTCACGTCGGCGGATGTGAAATTCACGTTTGAAGAGATGCTTCTGAAATATCATTCGCGGACGCGGGCTTCAATCGGCGACAAACTGCGACAAATTCGCACGCCCGACGCGCGTACGGTGATTTTTGAATTCAGCCGTCCTTACGCCGCGTTTCTGCAATTGATTGATGTGACAAACGCGCCCGTAATGCCGAAACATCTTTATGAAAATACCGACGCGCTCGCCAATCCTTACAACGTCAAACCCGTCGGCAGCGGAGCTTTTAAGTTTCAGGAATGGGCGAAGGGCGACCATATCACCTTGGTTCGCAACGATAAATATTTCAAAACTGGCAAGCCTTATCTAGACCGCATCGTCTATAAGGTGATGCCAAGCACGGCGACGGCGACCATCGCGTTTGAAAACGGCGAAGCAGATTATTTTCTCAATCCGCCGCCGCTCGATATGAAGCGTCTTCGTGAGATGAGCCGCGTAATCGTCACCGACAAAGGACGCGAAGGCTATGCAACGGTTGAAACAGTCGTGCTGAATCTCAACAATAAACCACTGTCGGACGTGCGCGTCCGGCGGGCGATGGCGCACGCGGTTGACAGAGATTACATCGTTGACAAAGTTCAGTTCGGAATGGGAAAAATCGCCGCCGGTCCGATTTCGAGTCTGCTCAAATGGGCTTACAATCCGAATGTCGAAAAGTATGCAAAAGATTCGGCGCTCGCCGACCGGATGCTCGATGAAGCCGGTTACAAACGCGGCGCCGACGGCGTGCGGTTTCGTCTGAAAGCCGTCTATCCGGCAACTTATGCGAAAGTGATGGAAGTTTTGAGCGACCAGATGCGGCAAATCGGTATCGAATTCGAGATGCAGCAGATGGAGTTTAACGCGGCGGTTGACCAGGTTTATATCAAAAAAGATTTTGATGTCGGCTATTCTTCTTTCGAGAACGGACCCGACCCCGACATCGGCGTCAAACGCACTGTTGTTTCCCAAAATATCGGTGCGATTCCGTTTTCCAACGGCGCGGGCTATCGCAATCCGCGCATTGACGAACTTTTTGAACTCGCCGCTTCCGAATTGGATAAAGAAAAACGCGCCGCTTATTACTACGAAGCCCAGGAAATTCTCGCCCGCGACGTGCCGTATTTATGGCTTTACGAACCGCAATCGGGCGCGGCTTATAACGCCGATTTGCAGGGAATGTATGCGTGGAGCGCGAAATCAAACGTCTATTTTGCCCAAAATGCTTGGTGGATTGACGGCAAAAAACCGGCGGGAAATTTGTCCGATACATTCGGTCAGCGCAGGCTTTATTTTTTTCTGATTATCGGAGCGATTATTTTAATTGCGGTTATCGCTATTTTGGCAAAGCGCAGAAAGCGTCGGAGTTAAAACTCAGATAATATCTTAAGTTTGTATTGTTGTATATTTAATAGTATCAAAAAAGACCCTTTTTGATACTATTTTTATGAGGCTAGAGTGACGCTTATGAGAACGATTGACCCAAATTCAGTAGTAGAAAAGTATGATGAAATCAATAACCTTGAAACTCGTAATGAGCGCATAGAATTGTTAAATAAACAAAGCGAAGAAATGCAAGTTGCTCTTTGGCAGGAAAACATAAACCGAAAAACCAAAAGCGTAGAATTGTCAGAAGAGCAGAAAGAGATTATTAATACCGTAAGAAAAAATTTATTTACTGTATAATTCAGAGAATCTGCCCGTGGCAAAGATGAAGCCGATGCAGGACAGCAATATCACGATATTATGGGAAAGGCGAGTCAGTTATTGGGCAGAGAGATGATGGGCGAATTGTTTGGAATGATAGGCGATAGCAAAACAATGAAATGTTAATAAGCACTTCAAATGTTGTTCAAAAACGCTCATTTTTGAAATGTTACATTTGTTGACTTAATCAAACTGCCTTGTCAATATATGCAGATCGCGCTTTCGGATTCAATGCGACATTAAGAGCATCGCCGACGACGTTCAGAGCCAGCACGAGCGCGGCGAGAGCCAGACTCGGAAAAACGATTATCCACCACGCATCGCGGATAAAATGTTGCCCGTTGTGCAGCATAAAACCCCAGCTAATGTGATTGGCATCGCCGAGACCGATAAAATCGAGCGCCGCTTCGAGCAGGATGACTCCGCCGACCATCAGCGTCATCTGCGTAATGATCAATGGCAGCGCGTTCGGCAAAATTTCGTGAAACAGAATCCGCGCGTCAGTAGCGCCGGCAACTTTGGCGGCTTCCACGAACGGTCTCGCTTTGAGCGACAACACTTCCGCCCGCACGAGCCGCGCCATTGTCGTCCAGTAAGTAAAAGTTAAAATCAAAATCAAATTGAAAAGCGACGAGCCGAAAAGCGCGGCGATAATCAGGACCAGAAAAAACCTCGGCGGAATGAGAAAAAGTTCGGTCAGGCGCATCAGCAAATCATCCCAAACTCCGCCCGCATAACCCGCCGCCGAACCGACGAATACGCCGATCAGCCCGGCAAACAGCGCGACGGAAATGCCGACGAAGATAGAAGTTCGCGCCCCGTAGATGACGCCGCTGAAAATATCTCTGCCGAGATCGTCGGTGCCGAACAGAAACTTTGGCGAAGGCGTTTGCAGCGTTTCAAGCGAAGTTTGCAGCGGGTCAAAGGGCGCGATGAAGTCGGCGAAAACAGCCGCGCCGAGGAAAACCGTCAGCACAATCGCGCCGAGCATCGCCGCTTTATTATGTTTCAAGACGCGCCGGAAGTTTCCTAACGGCGATGAACCTTGAATGTTGATGTCGTCGTAAAATGTCATTGGCGGTATTTGATGCGCGGATCAACCAGCGGATAAATAATGTCGGTGACAAAATTCATCGCCGTGACCGCGATTGAAATCAAAAGAAACAGTCCCATCAAAACCGGATAATCGCGGGCGGCTAAAACTTCCAAAGTCAGCCTGCCGAGACCGGGATAAGCGAAAACCGTTTCGATCAAAACCGCTCCGCTCAGCAGCATTCCCAAATCGCTTCCGATGACGGTTACAACCGGCAGCAAAGCGTTACGGAGCGCGTGAACGTATAACACTCGTCGTTCGCTTAATCCTTTGGCGCGCGCGGTGAAGATAAAATTTTCATTAAGGACATCGAGCATCGCGGCTCGCGTCAGCCGCATAATCTGCGCCAGTTGCACGATGGCGAGCGTCAAACTCGGCAGCGCGAGATGATATAGTAAATCGAGAAAATAAGCGATTCCCGTCGAACTCTGATTTGCCGAAATCATTCCCTGCGCCGGAAACAAACCGAGATAAAGCGCGAAAAACAGCAGTAAAAGATGTCCGATTGAAAAAGAAGGAACCGAGTGTCCGAGCAGCGCGAACGTATTGAACGCGCGGTCGTAAAAAGAATTTTCCCGACGCGCCGCCTCGACTCCGAGCAGAATGCCGCCGACGGATGCCATTAAAATCGCGCTTAAAATCAGCAGCAAAGTTGCCGGAACGCGAGCGAAAATAACGGCGGAAACAGGTTGCTGATAGCTTAACGAAAAACCTAAATCGCCGCGCAAAACGCTGGCGAGATAAACCCAAAGCTGCGTTGTAAGCGGTTGGTCTAAGCCGAATTTAGCGCGTATCAATTCATAATACTGCTCGTCGCCGCTTTGTCCGGCGAGATAATAAACCGGATCGCCCGGCGCGAGATGAATCAGGAAAAAATTGATGACGATTAGCAGCAGGATGAGAACGAGCGATTGAACGATTCGCTTGAGCAGAAATCGGTTGAAGAGGCGCGAGAAAAGGTTTTTCATATATTGGCTGCCCGCGTATTTTATTACAAAAATACCGACAACCGAAACTCCGCTCGCTTGGGAAAAACTAATGAACGTGGGCTGCGTTGAGATGACGGCAATCGGCGGTCGAATTCGGATCGTTGCAGTCGCAGTTCGGGTCGTCGCATTCGTAATGACCTTGTTTGAGCATTCCGTCAAACTCGTCGGCAAAACGCCGTCCGCCTTCTTTCACGCCGGTTTCGGTCAGTTCGTAAAAATCGGAAATATCGAAATTGACCAGACCGTTTTTCGACAACTGCGATAAATTAGCGTGAAGAATTTCATCGGATGTCGAGAGAAATTTCTTCAGTTGCGCGAGCGTGATTTTTTCGCCGAAACCTTCGCCGCGCATCCAATACATCACCTGCAAAATCTCGTCTTGCCAGAAAATAGAAGGCACCTCATCGGTCGTCAACAAATCAATATTTTGTTCGTCCATTCTTTTTTAATCCTTCTTCGGCAAAGCGACTTTGACAACATCATTTTCCACTTTTGACGGCAATGCTTCAAGCCGCAAATCTGAATTGTTTAATGAACGTCCTTTTTGCCGCACGTCATATTTAAGCCTGTGACACGGACACGTCAAAACTCCGTCCTCTAAAATGCTTTCGTCGAGCGGCGAATTTTCTTCGGCGCAAGCATTTTGAAAGGCGTAAATCGTTCCCGCCACATTGCACAAAAGCAAATTGATGCCGATTGTTTCGACCACGCGCAAACCGTTTTCCGGCACCTGATCGGCGCGGATGATCGGCATAAAAAATTCCTTCGGCAGAGAATTATCTTGAACAGGCTGGCGCGGAAGAATCTGCACTAATTTCTGCGGGCGCACGGGCGCAATCGTGTCTTCGTATTCGACGTTGAGCAAATCGGGCGTGTGTTCGTGCAGCGCGTGTTCGATTTCGGCTTTTAGAATCGTGGTCGAAACGTTGACTGTTGATGAGCCGCCCAAAATTCTTAATCGGGCAACCGAGTTTTTAACTTCGACGAGTTCGACATCCGCGCCGTAAATTTTCAGATGCCCGCGGGCGATTTCGAGTGCGTTTTCGATGCGCGTCTCTAACGGCTGCGCCATCAGCTCGTGAACCATCAAAACGGCTTGGACGACTTCATCTTCGCTCAATTCCTGCAAGATTTTTTCGCCCGTCGGCTGCACTGAAACTATCTCGACGATGCGCTTGAGCGCGCTGTGATGCAGGTCGAGCAGGGTGTAAACCAGAGCGCGAACGTGATTGCGAACCGCCTCTTCCGGGTGCTGCTCGATTGATTCGAGCAGAATATTCAGTTGGTCGAAAGCAGTCGCATCTTCTGCAATTTCCGTCGTCGTTTCACTCATTTTTAGTTTTTCGGTTCTAATCTCGCCGTCGCTTTCTCTTTGACGATCTCACTAAACTCGTCAAAACGCGCCGTGATTTCGGGACTGCATTCAAAACCGATGTTTGAGTCAACCGGCTCAAGGTCTAACACGACGACTTCTTCCGGCAATGCTTTGAAATACTGCAAAATCATCATTAAATTATCCAGACTGATGATTCCCGTGACCGATTCCGCGACGCATTCCTGCACCACCGCTTCGTCGAGTGGCGCGAAATCCCAATTGGATACGTCCAAAGTTCCGGCTTCGCGCCCCGCGCGTTCCGCCGCCGAAACGAAAATTACGCGGTCGTATTTGCCGGGGAAATCCTCAAACCATTGCAGCACAGCAATCGCGCCGAAGCTCAAATTTTCAAGGTCAAAGTCTTTCGCCCAATCTTGCTGTTTGAGATGCGGCAGCAAAACTTGTCCGAATGACAAATCTTTCAAATTAGGATGTCCGACTCCGGCGATTAAAACTTTCACGATAAATTTTTAACTCTAGACAAAATACCAAGACACAAGTCGGTTGGCGAACTTGTGTCTTGGCAAAAACAAGAAAATTAACTCGAATAATTTATCCGTCAACGCCGCAAGCGCAGGTGTTGATTTCCCTGATAACTTTATGCTCGCCCGCGTAGATGTGGGTCGTGCAGGGCATACACGGGTCGAAACTCCGCAGAGTTCTTAGCAAATCAATGCCTTTGTAATCTTCCGGTTTGTCGAATTATTCCAAAATGGGCGTGTTTAAAACCGCTTCTTCATACGGTCCATGTT
>JAJAYR010000047.1 GCA_026786155.1 Pyrinomonadaceae bacterium | reverse complement strand
TTTCACGCAAACACGCCGAAATCCGGCGCACGAACGGCAATCTTGTCATTCACGACAACGGAAGTTTTAACGGAACGCTGGTCAACGACCAAAGAATTTCCGCGCCGACGCCGCTTTATCACGAAGACCGCATCGAACTCGGTTTAGGCGGTCCGATTATCAAACTCAACGCGCCGTCAAAAATTGCGCCGCGCGGCGCGAGCGTCGCCGGACAGCGTGCCGTCGCCATCGGACAACTGGCAAATTTAGATGTTTCGCCGATTGAAAACAGTTCCAAAACGATGGTCGTCAATCTCGGCAATAGGCAGTCCGGCGCAAAAGAGAAATCCGCCGTGCAGCCGTCGCTGTTGATGTCGCTGACGTTCGGCAATAAAAATGAATTGACCGTCGGGCGCGACGAGAAAAGCGACATCAGAATTGACGGTTTGCAGATTTCCAATCGCCACGCCAAACTTTCACGCACGAACGCCGGAATTTTTATTGAAGACCAGAATTCGACGAACGGCGTTTATGTCAATGGCAGCCGCGTTTCGCGCCAGATGATTACGCCGAACGATTCGGTGCAAATCGGCTCGTTTCAAATTCGCATTGATAATGCGGGCAACATCGGCGTTTTCGACACGCGCTCGAAAACGCGGATTGATTCGGTCAATATCACGAAAGACGTTAAAAACCGCGCGGGCGGCGGCACGATTCGCCTGCTCGATACGGTTTCGCTGTCAATTCAGCCGAACGAATTCGTCGGACTGCTCGGACCTTCGGGCGCGGGGAAATCTACGTTTATGGACGCGCTCAACGGAATGCGTCCGGCTTCGGGCGGCAGCGTTTTAATCAATAATCTCGACCTTTACCAGCATCTCGATTCCTTAAAACAATCAATCGGCTACGTTCCGCAGGACGACATCATTCACCGCGAATTGACGGTTTATCGAACGCTTTTCTACGTCGCTAAACTGCGGCTTTCAAGCGATGTTTCGCGCCCGGAAATTGATCAGATAATCGAAGAAGTGCTGGACGTTACGGGCTTGACCGAACGCCGCGACGTGCCGATCAATCAGCTTTCCGGCGGACAGCGCAAGCGCGTTTCCATCGCCGTCGAACTGATTACCAAACCGTCCGTAATTTTTCTTGACGAGCCGACATCGGGACTCGACCCGGCGACCGAAGAGAAAATTATGAAACTCTTTCGCCAAATCGCCGAATCGGGCAGAACCGTAATTTTGACGACGCACGCGATGGAAAACGTCAAACTGTTCGACAAAATCGTCGTGCTGATTCGCGGCAAACTCGCCTTTTATGGCAAGCCGGACGAAGCGCTGGCACATTTGGGCGCGAAAAGTTTCAAGGAACTTTACGACAAACTCGAAGAACCGATTGAGCAAAAAATCAAACAATCCGGCGGCAGCGGCAACCGCCAGCAAATCACCGAACAAGTCGCCGAAGAATGGAAACAGAAATTTACCCGAACGCCGCAGTATAAAAAGAATGTTTATGAACCGCTGAAAGATGTGGGCAAAGTCCAATCGGCGGGCGTTCAAAAGAAAAACCGGCTCGGCGTTTTCGGCTCGATTCGGCAGTTCGTTACGCTTTCGCGGCGTTATTGGGAAGTGCTGTTCCGCGACAAACTCAATCTGTTTATTCTGCTCGCGCAAGCACCGATTATCGCCGTCATGGTTTATTTCGTAATGGGCGCGAATCAGCCGCGCGATTTCGCTTATTTCGTCTTGTCGCTCGTTTCCGTCTGGTTCGGAATATCGGTTTCGGCGCGTGAAATCATCCGCGAACGAGCCGTCTATAACCGCGAGCGAATGGTCAATCTCGGTTTGCTGCCGTATATTTTCTCGAAACTTTTCGTTCTCGGAATCATCGTCGGCATCCAATGTCTGACGCTTTTCGTGCCGCTCAAACTGCTCGATTTAGTCGGTTTGATGCCGATGCCCGGCGAACTTTTGGGCATTCCGCAGTTTTGGGTGATGCTTCTGACTGCCGGTGTCGGCATTGCGTTCGGGCTGCTGATTTCGGCGTTGGTCAAGACTTCTGAGATGGCGACGAGTCTCGTGCCGCTGATTTTAATTCCGCAAATTTTATTTTCGGGATTAGTCGGAGTGCCGACGGGCATTAATAAAGCAGCGGGTTTGTTGATGCCCACCACCTGGTCATTCGACACGATGAAGCGATTTTCGACACTCGACACTTTGGAAAAAGAAGGCACCGACCCGAATGGCAAAACCGACGGCAAAGGGCTTTATAAATACATCGAATCGGAAAACGATAAAATCATCGCCGATGCCAAACTTGATTTGGACAATTACAAAGGCACTTCAGAGTCGAAATTGAAGGGTTTTGAAGACGATTTGAAAGCCGGAAAAAATGTTTCCGCGCCGAAACTCGGCGAACCGCCGCCGATTAAAAACGCGGTGAAAATTCCCGAAGATTTGAGTTCGTATATCAATTTCCTGCATCCGTGGATGCACGAGATTTTAAATCAGTTAGTTTTAATGCTAATGTTTTTTATATTGACGCTGGCGACTTTGATTGTTTTGCGCCTCCAAGATATTGGCTGATATGTTTGTAACGCCGTTGTCCCGACGGCTGTCCGGCGGGCATCTTGCCCGTCGTTCCGTGAGATTTTAAATTGAGGATTTAATGAAAAATTTACTAAAAAATACGTTATTATTCATCGCTCTGGGCATTGCTTTTTCAAACTTGATGGCTTGCACGAATTCGTCAACCGCCACCAATTCCCAAAAAGGCGCGGTCATCGAAGTCGCGCCGAACGCTTCGACCAACGCTAATCCGATTAACGCGACCGCGCCGGAAATCGCCGAAGGAATTTATCCGGCTGCGCCCGATGCGATTCTGAAAACGGAAAACAAGGATTTGGAAGGCAACGTATTGAAAATCGAAGATTACAAAGGCAAAGTCGTGCTGATAAATTTATGGGCGACGTGGTGCGGACCGTGCCGCGGCGAGATGCCGCATCTCGTTGAAATGCAGGACAAATACCGCGATAAAGGTTTTGTAGTCATCGGTTTGGACGTGGACGAAGAAAGCGTCGAAGAAATCAACGCTTTCGCCAAACAGATGAATCTGAATTATCAACTCGGTTACGCCGACCCAAAAATGGTCAGCGCGTTCATCAAACTGACGAAACTGCAAGGTATTCCGCAGACGATTCTCGTCAACCGCGAAGGCAAAATGACCGGCATTTTCAGCGGCGGCGGTCAGCGCGTCATCGGTCAAATGAAGGAAGCGGTCGAGAAAACCGTGAACAACGGCTAATTTGAGAGTGAAAAGTGAAAAACTAAAAGTGAAAAGTTGTTAATCCTGAACTTTTGACTTTTAGTTTTTGACTTTTAACTAAAATTAGCTTTCGGCGCGACCAAAATAGTTTTGTAACTCGCCATACTGACC
>JAJAYR010000046.1 GCA_026786155.1 Pyrinomonadaceae bacterium | reverse complement strand
GGTGATGGGCGATATTCCGGCGGGAATGAAAACCGGTTTGGACGCGAAATTTAAGGAGAGCGATTATCAGCCCGTCGTCAAAGTTTCGTGGGACGATGCGAAGGAATTTATTGCCAAACTGAACGCCAAAAACGACGGTTATATTTATCGTCTGCCATCGGAAGCAGAATGGGAATATGCGGCGCGGGCGGGAACGATTTCAAGCTAACGTGATAACCTTTAATGCCAAACTCGGCGACCATATCGTAAAAATAAAGCGCGAATTGGAAAACAAAACTTATTGTCCGGGAAGCTATCGCACATTTCAGATTTTGAACCGAAACAACGAATGATTTCCGCCGCAAGGAGAAATTTGCGCGTCTGGAAACGATTAACGGCAAACTCGATATTCTGCGACATCAAACCAAATTGCTTCTCGACTTTAAACTTTTTGACGGAAAAAGATTCTACCACGCTTCAAGTTTGATAAACGAAATCGGCATTGAGTTGGGCGGCTGGCTGAAACAGCAAAAAGCAAATTGGTGAAGTTTTCAATAACTTCCCGCGACGACATTCGACTTTACGCCGTTCGCTTCCTGCGCGATTTTCACGCCGCCGCTTGCGCTGCGATTGATGAAGCATAATTGGTTCGTGTTATTATTGCGGTGAGGTCTTGCATTATGGAAATCAGCGTCAAACTACCGGACAATCTTTATCAAAATGTTTCACATCTGGCAAAGGCAAAAAAGAAAAGCGTGGCTGAAGTTATCAAAAATGCCGTGCGAAAAGCAGTTGCGGAAAATTCAACCGCATTTGAAGAACAGGCGGAAATCATCAAACAAAGTATTGGCTATTGCAGCGACCATGAAGTTTTAGAATTGGCTAACCTGCAATTGCCCGCTGATAGACGCTTGAGTTATTTGTTTGAAAAAAATCGGGAAAGCGTTTTGACCGTCAAGGAGCAGGCGGAACTTGCAAAAGCGGTTGAGATTAGCCGAATCAACGACTTACGAAAAGCGTTCGGCATCATCGAAGCGAAAAAACGCGGTTTGATTAAGTGAGTAAAATCTCCAAAGAATTAGACCGACAAATCCGCGAAATGTCGAAAAATCGCTGCGGATATTGTCTGACACCGCAAATTCTTACTTCGCACAAACTGGAAATCGAGCATATTTTCCCAATCTCAAAAGGCGGAACTTCCGAAAAGGAAAATCTGTGTTTGGCTTGTCGGCATTGTAATCTACACAAATCATCAAAAATTTACGGTTTTGACGCAGTTGCCGCCAAAAGAATACGTTTGTTCAATCCGAATTCGCAAAATTGGATGGAACATTTTGTCTGGGACAAAGAAAAAACTTCGGTTATCGGCAAAACTCTTGGCGGACGCGCCACCGTCTACGCTTTGAAACTTAACGATGATTTGCAGAAAAACGCTCGCAAAATTTGGAAATTAACAAATTTATTCCCGCCGAAAGAATAGAGCCTATTTAAAAATTCGAGAGAGCCTAAAACAAAATTTAATAACTTCCCGCAACGATATTTGATTTTACGCCGCTCGCTTCCTGCGCGATTTTCACGCCGACACTTGCGCCGATGCGCGTTGCACCGGCTTTAAACATCGCCCGCGCGTCTTCGATTCCTTTGACACCGCCCGACGCTTTCACGCCTAAATCCGCACCGACGATGCGGCGCATCAGCGCGACATCTTCGACCGTTGCGCCGCCTTTGGCAAATCCGGTTGAAGTTTTGACGAAATCCGCGCCCGCGTTTTTCGATGCCTAACAAGCGCGAACTTTTTCGTCGTCGGTTAAAAGCGCGGTTTCGATAATTACTTTCAGCAACACGCCGTTTTCGTGCGCGGCAGCGGCGACGGCGCGAATGTCGTCTTCGACCGTGCAGTCGTCGCCGGATTTTAACGCGCCGATATTGATTACCATATCAACCTCTGTTGCGCCGTTAAAAATCGCGCGGCGGGCTTCAAACGCCTTGACATCGGAAAGCGTCGCGCCCAAAGGAAATCCGATGACCGTGCAGACGGGAACATTCGAGCCGCGTAAGAATTCAGCGGCTTTTTTGACCCAAAAAGGATTGACGCAAACCGACGCGAAGCCGAATTCAATCGCTTCCTTGCAAAGTTTTTTGATGTCGCTTTCAGTCGCTTCCGGCTTTAAAAGCGTGTGGTCAACCAGACTCGCCCAATCGTGCGCCGTCGCCGAATCGCCCAAGACAACGCCGATGCGCGACGCGCCCGCGTCAACGATGCGTTTGACATCCGCGCCGCAGAACGACGGGCAATTATCGCCATTGCCGTCGAGTTTCGACAACACTAAATCCGTAATTTGTTCGACCAGTTTTTCGTAATTGCCGTTTGTTAGATTCATTTTTAAACAAGTTCCCAATCCTTCAAAATATCAATTAAGTTCGGCAATTCTCCTTGCCAGAGCCAATCAGTTTTTATCCAAAGCCCTTCGATAACGCGGCTTTCAAATTTGTCTTCCGCCGAAGGATAGCGAAGTTTATATTTTCCGGTTTCGTCTAAATTATAGAAATCTACTGTTCGCCGTTTCGGGTCAATTATCCAGTATTCTTCAACACCCGCCGTTTCGTATTCTTCAAATTTATCCTGCGTATCGCGCATCACGCTTTCGGGCGAAATCACTTCGATCACTAAATCCGCCGCGCCGTCAAAGAATTTTTCGCCGATTCGGTGCAGATTTTCCGTTTTGACGAAAAAAATGTCCGGCTCGCGTCCTTTTATTTTGCTGTCTATCAACATTTTCATCTGATAAGGTTTGCCGCAAATTCTGCCTAAATTCTTGGCTGAAATGTAGAAAGTCAAAACAGTCATCAAAAAATTGGTCAAAAAATCGTGTCTTTGCGTTACTGAGATTGGTTTTATTACCTCACCATCAACATATTCCGCATACTGTCCGTCGTATTGGCGTAAAAATTCTCCGTAGGTCAATTTTTGATTCACGAACGGCGGCGCGTTGTTGGCAGTCGGCGTAGAAATTTCAGGATTCATCTGCGACATAAATTTTTCCTCTCGCACATTTTACGCTTGTTCTTGTTTGAATTCTACTTTTTATACTGGCGTTCGATATTTTCGATTTTTCCGACGCGCTTTTTGTGCCGGTCTTCGGTCAAATCGTTTGATAAAAATGCTTCGACGATTGACTTTATTTCGCTGAAATTATTTTGTCCGCTTCCCAATGTCAGAACATTTGCGCCGTTATGTTCGCGTGAATTTTTTGCCAGCGCAACTGAATAACAAGCCGCCGCGCGGACGTTCGGGACTTTGTTCGCCGTCATTGCCGAACCGATTCCCGCGCCGTCAATGATGATTCCGACATCAACCGATTTTTCCGAAACGGCGACGGCGACGGCGTGCGCGAAGTCGGGATAATCAACCGCGTCTTTCGAGTTCGTGCCGAAATCGCGCGTTTGGAAGCCGGCTTGGTCGAGAAAAATCTTCAATTCTTCCTTAAATTCAAAACCGCCGTGGTCGCTGCCCAACGCGATTGATTTTACTTTCGACGAACCGCGCCGCGCCGATTTTTTGATTAAAACGATTTGTTTTTCACGGATGATGTCGTCCGCGAGCGGCGTAAATTTCGCGTTTTCGGCGATTCGCAGTTTCGCGCCCGTTTCGAGTCCGCGCAAATCGTCTTCGGTGAGCAAACTTTTCGCCGATTCGTCGCGGTCAAATTCCTTGCCGATTTCATCTTTCAGCGAATTGACGACGACGCGCTGCGGGTAATTTTCCGGCGATTTCTCAATCGTTTCATCTTCGGTCGGCACGGTCGCCAAAACTTGTCTGACGAGTTCGCGCACACGATTTCTGGTTTCTCGGTTGTTTTCTGACATAAAATTATTTTAACAGGATAGACAGGATATGCAGGATTTTCCGCTTTAATCCTGCATATCCTGTCTATCCTGTTAAATTTTTCTTTACGCTATTTGACGTTTCACGTCTGCTCAAATAGTATTTCCAAAAAGCGTTACAATCAAACTTATGGCAACCGAATTTACCGACTCGAATTTAGAAACTTTATATTCCGCCGCCCAAATCAGCGAGCGCGTCGCCGAACTCGGTGCGGAAATCGCCCGCGATTACGCCGCTAAGGATTTAGTATTTATCGGTATTTTGAAAGGCTCGTGCATTTTTTTGGCGGATTTGATTCGCACTGTTGATTTGCGGCTGACGATAGATTTTATGGCGGTTTCAAGTTATAAAGACGAAAAGGTTTCGTCCGGCGACGTGGAAATTTTGAAGGATTTGACCAACCCGATTCGCGGCAAAGACGTGATTATCTGCGAAGACATCGTTGACACGGGCTTAACTTTATTTCGACTTCTGGAAATTTTAGGTTCACGCGGCGCAAATTCGATAAAAATCGCCACGCTGTTGGACAAACCCGCACCGCGCCTCAAAAAGGAACTCAAAATTGATTATTGCGGCTTTCAAATCCCGAATAAATTCGTCGTCGGTTACGGCTTGGATGCCGCCGGTCGCTACCGAAATCTGCCGTTTATCGGCGTGGTCAAAAATCCCGACGAATTATAATCAAGGTTTAATTTGACATAAACCCTAAAAAACCGCTACTTTACAAACAAAACCTGATTAAGCGTGGAAAAAGAAAATTTAAATTTACCGAGTCGGCTCGAATCGGTCGAAGAAGCGGCGAAAGCGGCGGCAAAGTTCGCGGCAAATAGCGGTTTCAGCGAAGAAATGCGTTATGCGATTGATATGGCGGTGCGCGAATCGGTCGCTAATGCCATCAAACACGGCAATCTTTTGGACGAAACAAAAACTGTCGAGCTGACGTTTGAAAATTCGGACGCGAGACTGGCAATCACCGTCAGAGATTTCGGCGCGTGTTTCGCGGTCGAGGAAATTCCCGACCCGACCAATCCCGAAAATCTTCTGAAGGCGAACGGGCGCGGCGTTTTGTTTATGAGGTCGTTTATGGACGAAGTGGAATGGTTTAATCACGCCGACGGCGGAATGATGGTAAAAATGATTAAAAAACGGCAAAAGTGAAAGTGAAAAAGTTTGCTTGAACTCATCACGACTAACAGATGAAATCAGCGCAGCTTTTTCACGTTTTAACTTTTCCACATTTTCACTTTTTAGCTTGGACTTTTACGGACGAATTAGTCTAAAATCTGCAATCAAACAATTTTAAAAATTAAAACAGGAGAAAAAAATGGCTGAACTTAACATAACGGAACGTCAAGCGGGCGATATTACAATTCTCGATATGGACGGCAAAGTAACGATTGGCGAAGGCAGCGTCGCGCTTCGGACGACAATTCGCCGATTGCTCGGCGAAGGCAAAAAGAAAATTCTGCTTAATTTGGGCAGCGTCGGCTACGTTGATTCGAGCGGCATCGGCGAACTGGTTTCGAGCTTTACCGCCGTCAACAAAGAAGGCGGCAGCCTGCGGCTTTTGAATCTGACGCAGAAAATCCAGGATTTGCTGGCGATCACCAAACTGCTGACCGTCTTCGACGTTTACGAAAGCGAATCGGAAGCCTTGAGCAGTTACAACTAAAAAGCGATCTTCGCGCCAAAATTTGAGGATAAAGGACAAACCGTTTTGATTCCTTTATCCTCTTTTGATTTTACCCGAAAGACATCTTTCGCTCGCCGGTAATCATCTTTTATAGAGCAAAGTCGCAAAGCAGCCGGTGAAATCGCGCTTGAAATTTTCTTAAAATTTCCCTGTTTGGGCTTTTTCGCCATTCAATTTTTAACAATCCCTTATTGAGTAAGACAATGAAAAGAGTTTTAATACTTTCCGCTTTTTTAGTTTTTTCTGTTTTTTCCGGTAATGTCTTCGCGCAGACACCGGCGAGTTTCGATCTCACGAACTACGGCGTAAAAATCGAACCAGACCAGCGAGTGATAATTGTGATGGCGGCTCTCGAAGCCGCCGGACTCGACACGCCTCTGACGGCGGACGGCGAGAAGTTTCGCCAAAAATTGAAAGCCGACTTGCAGGGTATCAGCCCGAAACTGCGGCAAAATTTGGTTGTTTTCGTCGAACGATACAAAACGCGATTCGCCGAAACTTATAAACAGGAATTGAACGAGGCGGATAGAAAAGAATTCTCCGCGCTGCTCGAAAAATCGAAACAGGGCTTGTCAAAAGAAGATCGAAAACGATTCACCGAAAAATACAAACCTTTTTTTAACGGGCTGACCGCGCCGTTTATTTCGATGGCTTACACGCTTTCGCCCGCGCCGGATTTCTCCGATCCATTGCGGGCAACGGATTTGCCCGGAGATTTGCTGGAAGTTCTCGATTTCGCGCCGCTCGTCCGCGAGCTTTACCGCGCCGTTTTGAAAACGAAACTCGACGAATACGTTAAAGAATATCAGTCGGCGGGCGACGCGATGCGATTTTCGACCGCGAGAATGGTTTCGGATTTGCTCGATTTCCTGCACACGCGCCCGGACTTGACGTATATCGAGCGGATTAAAACTCAGGTCAAAGATTCAAAGGGGAAAAAAAATCTGGAAAAAACCGAACTGCGCGAGCGAACCAGGCGATTCTACATCGTGCCGGAAATGCTCGCCGTTCGGGAGACGGTTAATTTTCGCAACATCGGCGACGATTATTTTGCGATTGTGCCGCCCGCCACCGATTTGAGCATCTCGGAAGTGCGCCGCGCATATCTGCAATTCGTCGTTGATCCGCTGGTTTTAAAAAACGGCAAAGAGATTTCAACCGTCCGCGACGGCATCAAATTTTTACTGGACGAACGCCGCAAATCAAATCCGAACGTGTCGCCGGATATTTTTCTGGCGGTTTCGCGTTCGCTCGTGGCGGCGATTGACGCGCGGCAGCAGGCTTACGAAAAATATCGGACAGCGACGCAGGAAGCCCGACGCTACGGCAGAAAGCCGATCAGCGAGGCGACCGACGCGCAGGGGCGAAAGACGGCTAAAATTACCAACGAACTTTTTGTGGTTGACGGCAAATTCGTAATGCCGACGGTTGACGGCGAAACCGCCGTTCAGCTTTCCGAAGCCTACGAAAGAGGCGCAGTTTTGTCTTTCTATTTCGCCGACCAGTTGAAGGGTTTGGAAGATTCCGGTTTCGACATCGCCGGTTCGATGCGCGATTTTATTCTCGCCCTCGACGCGGCGAAGGAAACGAACCGACTGGCGCAATTCGCCGAAGCGCGAAAAAATGCTTTGGCGGCGCGTGAAGAACGGCGCAGTAATTCGAGCAGTCAGGAATTTATAGCCGACAATCCGGTAACGAAAAGACTGTTGGAGATTGACCGGATGACCAAAGCGAAAAACTACGTCGAGTCGGAAAAACAACTCAGACAACTGCTTGCGGCAAATCCGACGGAATCGCGTATTCATTACGCCCTCGGTCGTGTGGCGAGCCTTTCCGC
>JAJAYR010000045.1 GCA_026786155.1 Pyrinomonadaceae bacterium | reverse complement strand
TACTTTTGTTCCGGGATAAATTCAAATTTTACGAGACTTTAACGATGAACAAATCTGCATTAAACTGTCTTTATGAAAATTTTCTCCGGTTTTTTCTTATTTTTAGCGACGCTTTCGATTTCCATCAACGCGCAATGGACAAAACAGACAATTGCCACGAAAGCGAGTTTGCGCGGGTTGTCGGTCGTCAGCGAAAAAGTGATTTGGGCGAGCGGCACGAACGGAACTTTTTTGCGGACGATTGACGGCGGAAAAACTTGGACAATCGGAAACGTCGCGGGCGCGGACAAATTAGATTTCCGCGATGTCGAAGCGTTTGATGAAAATACGGCTTATGTTTTGAGCATCGGCGACGGGGAAAATTCGCGGATTTACAAAACGACCGACGGCGGGAAAAGTTGGAAGCTGCAATTTCAAAATACGAATCCGAAAGCATTTTTCGATGCGTTCGCTTTTTGGGATTCTAAAAACGGAATTGCGATGAGCGACCCTGTGGACGAAAAGTTTTTATTGTATATCACAGCAGATGGGGAAACTTGGAACAAATTAGGCATCGGATTGGTAGTAAAACATAAAGGTCAGATATTAGTTGCAAAAAAAGGCGAAGCGGCGTTTGCCGCGAGCGGAACTTGTATAGTAACGCAAGGAAAAAATAATGTCTTTCTGGTTTCCGGCGGAAATGATGCACGGGTTTTTGGTTCAGGCAATCGCGGTGATAATTGGTTTGTTTCAGAAACGCCGATTGTAAAAGGGACAGCAGGCAGCGGAATTTTTTCGATTGCGATGTTCGATAAATCGAACGGTGTCATCGTTGGTGGAAACTACGAAAAGCCCGACGAAATTAAAAATAATCTGGCTTTCACAAATGACGGCGGGCAAAGTTGGGTTTTGGGAAAAGGCTTGAACGGTTATCGTTCGGGCGCGGCGTTTGTTGATAAAAAAACGATTATCGCCGTCGGCGCAAGCGGCTCTGACTTATCAATTGACGGCGGAAAAACTTGGAAAAATCTTGATAAGGAAAATTACAATGCCGTGCAGACAAAAGGCAGAAGCACGATTTGGGCGGTTGGCGCAAACGGTTTGGTTGCGAGCTATTCGCTTAAATAATTTAGAGAAGTTACGCAGTTGAAATAAATCGAACGATGGGCGCACACTTTTACCGAATAAACAGCGAATAGCTGATAGTCAAAAGCGAATAATGCCATCTCGCCGCTATTCGCTTTTAACTATCAGCTATTCGCTGTTCGGCAGAGAAAACCATTGGCTGCCCGACGGCATTTCCTTTGTTCTTTTGTTCAACTGCGTAACTCCTATAATTTTTCGTTCAACAAAAATGTTTCGACAAAACATCACATCGTTCCCATTCGACTTTCTATTTCGGAAAAGTCCGTCTTTCGACGAATCTTTTGAAGCCGAAAAATTAAAAGACGCGCCGATTGATTTCAGCCGAATTCGCTGCCCGTTGTGCCGCTGGCAGCCGCGAACGTCGAGCCGCTGGTTTTGCGGCGATGCCGATTTGCATTTCGGGTGCGGCACGGCGTGGAACACTTTCGACACGCGCGGACGGTGTCCGGGCTGTCATTACCGATGGCAAAAAACCGATTGTCTGCGCTGCGGCAAATCTTCGCCGCACGAGGCGTGGTATGCGGAAAGCACCGGTTAGAAACAATTTATGGAATATGCCTGGTATGATTTTGTCGGCTCAATCGGCGTTTTTACGATAATTACAACTTACGTTTTGCTGCAAACCGAAAAACTCAAAAGCGAAAGTTTGGTTTATTCGGTGCTGAACGGCGCGGGCGCGATGCTGATAGTTTTTTCGCTTTTTTACAGTTTTAATTTCTCGGCGTTTGTAGTTGAATCGTTATGGGTGCTGATTAGCGTCTATGGAATAATAAAATATTTTTGGAAAAGAAATTAGCCGTGAATAACACTAATATCACGAATAAAAACAAATAAAAATAATTCGTGTGATTCGCGGCGAAAAAAAAATGTCGGCAAAAACAAACTTGAAAAAATCAACCGAACCGCTTTCCTGCACACGGGAAACTTCGCTTTCCAAAGAACAGTTTTTGGAACTTTACCGCTTCGTCAAAATGACCCGAATGTTCGACGAAATCACGGTTCGTTTGAAAAGACAATCAAAATTAACGGGCGGCGTTTTTACATCTTTAGGTCAGGAAGCGACGGCGGTCGGAACGGCTTTCGCGCTTGAGGCGCAGGATTTTATCGCGCCGTTAATCCGCGACATCGGCGCGGTTTTCGTCAAAGGCATCAGCCCGCGCACGATTTTCGCGCAGTATTTGGGAAAAGCCAACGCGCCGAGCCGGGCGACCGATGTGCAGTTTCATTTCGCCGATTTGGAGAAAGGTTTCGTCGGTCCGATTTCGCATCTCGGCGATATGATTCCGGTGATGACGGGAATTTTACTGGCTTCGAGAATGAAAAAGGAAAATCGCGTGGCGGTCGCTTACGTCGGCGACGGGACGACTTCGACCGGAACTTTTCACGAAGGCGTAAATTTCGCCGCCGTGCAGAAACTGCCGCTGATTACGATTATCGAAAATAACGGCTACGCCTATTCGACTCCGACGCGCCATCAATGCGCCGCCGATAATTTCGTTGAAAAGGCAGTCGGTTACGGAATTTTGGGTTTATCGGTTGACGGCAACGATATTGTCGCGTGTTACGAGACGATGAAACGCGCCGTCGAACACGCCCGAAGCGGAAAAGGTTCGGTTTTAATAGAAGCGCACACTTACCGCCGCAAAGGACACGCCGAACACGATAATCAAAGTTACGTCCCGAACGGCGAAATCGAATTTTGGGCGCAGAATAATGACCCGATCAACCGTTATGAAAGATATTTAACGACGGAGAAAATCGCTTCGGAAGACGAAATGCAAAAAATCGTCGCGCAAGTTTCCGAACTTCTCGAAAGCGAATTGGCGATTGCCGACGAAGCCGGTTTTCCCGAAGGAATTTCGGCGGCGTATGAAGTTTTCGACAATCGAATCGTGAAGCCGGCGTTTAAGAAGAAGATTTTGGAGAAATGAATGGATTAACCACGAAAAAACACGAAAAGGACACGAAAAGTTTTTGATCTTATTTCGTGAAATTTCGTGTTTGTTCGTGGCTAAAATTTATATATGGGAGTTGTTCAAAGAAAATTATCACAATCATTCAAAGAGTTTTTCGATTCGGGCAAATCCGGCGGCATCGTGCTGATCGTCTGCACCATCGTTTCGCTGATTATTACCAATTCGCCGCTCGGCGCAAATTATTTGAGTTTCTGGCAAATGTATGTCGGCGGTTTGAGCATCGAGCATTGGGTCAACGACGCGCTGATGGCGATTTTCTTTCTGCTCATCGGACTGGAACTCGAACGCGAACTTTATAACGGCGAATTGTCGGATTTTAAAAACGCGCTGCTGCCGATTTTCGCGGCTATCGGCGGCATTGCGATGCCTGCGCTGATTCATTTCGCTTTTAATAACGGCACGGCGACGCAAGCCGGAATCGGGATTCCGATGGCGACCGACATCGCTTTTGCGCTCGGCGTTCTGGCACTTTTAGGAAGTAAAGTTCCCGCGTCGTTGAAGATTTTTTTGACCGCGCTCGCCGTGATGGACGATTTGGGCGCGATAATCGTTATCGCCGTTTTCTACACGGCGAAACTTTACACGATTTATCTGTTCGGCGCGATGATTGTTTTCGGGATTTTAATTTTACTCAACAAAGCGCGGGTGATGTCGCTCGTGCCGTATTTGGTCGGCGGCGTTCTGATGTGGTTTCTGATGCTGAAATCCGGCGTTCACGCGACGATTGCCGGTGTTCTGCTGGGTTTTACGATTCCCTTTTCCGCCAAAGAAGACGACGAAGAATCGCCCTCGCACCGGCTCGAACATTTTCTGCACAAGCCGGTTTCGTTCGTCATTCTGCCGATTTTCGCGCTGGCGAATACCGGCATCGTCATCGGCGCGGATTCACTGCAAACACTGTTTAATCCGAATGAAATCGGGATTATGGGCGGGCTGATTATCGGGAAGCCAATCGGCATCACGCTTTTGAGTTTTCTCGCCGTCGCCGTCGGCATCTGCAAACTGCCGCTCGATTTGAATTGGAAACATATTTTCGGCGCGGGAATTTTGGGCGGCATCGGTTTTACGATGTCAATTTTTATCACGAATCTGGCGTTCGCCGGCAACGCGGCGGAAATTAACGGCTCGAAAATGGCGATTCTGCTGGCATCGCTGACCGCCGGAACAATCGGTTTCGTGTGGCTCAAACTGCTCGGCAAACCCGAAGCAATAGATGAAGACGTGGACACGATGGATTTCGAGGTAACGGAATTGCCGAACGTAAATTTATGAAATGGTTAATTGAAAGATCGAGATATTTGCCGATTGTCAGCGTTTTCGGAATGCTCGTCGGCGCGATTGTCGCGCTTTTTCTGGGCGTGGTCAAGACGGTTCAGGTTTTGCAGACCGCCGCGACGAAGTTTCAGGAATCCGAGCCGACGCTTTACATTTTGTTTGAAGCACTCGATTGTTTTCTGATTGCCACCGCGCTGATCGTGATCGCCGTCGGGCTGTATGAGCTTTTTATCGGCGGTCTCGAAGTTCCCGATTGGATGCTCGTCAAAAATTTGAACGAACTGAAGGCGAAATTTACCTTCGTCATCATTCCGGTAATGGCGGTCAAATTCGTGCAGAAAATCCTGCAATCGGAAAATCCGCTCGATTTATTTTATGACGGGGCGGCGATTGCCTTCGTCGCGCTGGCTCTGACGGCGTTTAATTTCGTCAGTCTGAAGGAAAAGGAAGTGGAAACCGAAATCGAAAAAAACTCGGACGAGACGGAAACCCGCGCCGCAGATTTGAAAAAATAATTTGTTCGCGGCTAATCTCTAAATTTATGCAAACAGGTTTCATCAGCGTTCCGTTTAAAACCGAAAGCGGTTTATCGCAAATTGAAGGCATCGGCAAATTTTCTGCTGCCGGAATCGTGCTGGAATTTGAATCGAAACTTTTCGGCATCATCAGTAATGGTGTCAAAGAGAATCGCATCGCGCTCGAAGACATTCTCGACGTAACCTTTCGCAAAGGCTTCTTAAAACGCGGCGCGAAAATCGAAATTAGGTTGAAAAGCTACGCTCAACTCAGCGAAATGCCGAGTAAAGACGGCAAAATTACTTTGAAAATTCCGCGCGGCGATTACGAACGCGCTTCGGAAGCCGTTGCCAAACTAAACAAAAATCTCACCGAACACCAAGAAAATCTGCCGCCGCCGCACACGCCCGTCAGCCGTCTGTTTGACGAGAGCGAAGATGAGACGAAAGAATTGAAGGATTAATTTTTTGGTTTTAGTCGCCAACGGCGACCTGGGACGCAGATATTTATTGACGATTGGCGACTAAAGACACAGATATTTATAGATAACAATGGCAGCAACAGCAAATCAAGAAGCAAAAGGCTTGACGCTTATCGAAGCGATTCGGCAAGGCATTTACGAAGAAATGACGCGCGATGAGACGGTTTTTGTCATCGGCGAAGATGTCGGCGCATATGGCGGCGCGTTTAAATTGACCGAAGGTTTTATTGACGATTTCGGCGCGGAACGGATGATTGATACTCCAATCAGCGAGGCGGCGATTGTCGGCGCAGCGTGCGGCGCGGCATTGATGGGAATGAAGCCGGTCGCCGAATTTCAGTTTATTGATTTTATCTCGTGCGGCTTCGATATGCTGACCAACTACGCGGCGAAATCGCGTTATCGCGGGTGCGGCGCGATTCAGGCGGTTTTCAGAGGACCTTGCGGAAGCGGCGTGCGCGGCGGACCGTTTCATTCTTTGAATGCCGAATCGTTTTTCTTAAATACGGCGGGTTTGAAAATGGTCGAGCCTTCGACGGCTTATGACGCGAAAGGGTTAATCAAGGCGGCGATTCGAGACCCTGACCCGGTTTTATTTTTTGAACACAAAAAACTTTATCGCCTGCCGCGTCTGCGCGAAGAATTGCCGACGACAGATTACATCGTCGAAATCGGCAAAGCGCGAACGGCGAGAGAAGGAAAAGATTTGTCAATCATCACCTTCGGCGCACAGGTTTTGAACGCTCTGGACGCGAGCGATATTTTAGAAAAGGAAGACGGTTTGCAAGTCGAAGTGATAGATTTGCGAACGCTTGCGCCGTTAGATAAAGAAGCGATATTAAACACCGTCAAAAAAACGAATCGCGCGATGGTTCTGCACGAATCGAGTTTAACGGGCGGCATCGGCGGCGAGATTTCCGCCATCATCGCCGAAGAAGCGTTTGAATGGCTCGACGCGCCGGTCATTCGCGTCGCTTCAATTGACGCGCCCGTGCCGTTTGCGCCGACGATGGAAGATTACTTTCTGCCGCAAGTCTCCGAAATCGTTGAAGCGGCGCGGCGTTTGGCGAGATATTAAAATATGCGAAGTTTGAAGAATTGACTCTATATGTCTTGTCTTATATCATCGTCGTTCGGTTTTGCGGAAATTAATGGACGAAAAGACAATATAGTTCACGTTCATCCTCTTCATCCTCGGTTTATCTTCCTAAATTATCGCGTAGCCGTTCGCGGGTCGGGTTTCGGTTTTATTTCGTATTCCTTCGGCGGTTCCGCGCCCATTAAATTTTTCACAAAATAATCCCAGCGGCGGCGCGTCATATAAAAACTATTCGCGCCGTAACCGTGGCGGGCGTTCGGGAAAATAATTAAATCAAAATCCTTGTTCGCTTTGATCAGCGCGTCAACGACCAGATAAGTGTTATACGGCGGCACGTTGTCGTCCATTCCGCCGTGCGCGAGCAGCAGTTTGCCTTTCAAATTTTTGGCGAAATTTTGATTTGCCTGGTCTTCGTAATTCGATTTTTTGTCCGCGCCTTCAACCAATAAGCCGATGTAGCGTTCGCCCCAATCGTCTTCGTAATTGCGGTTGTCGTGGTTGCCGGATTCGGAGATGCCGACTTTGAAGAATTCGGGATAGCGAAACATCGCCGCCGCCGTTGCGTAGCCGCCGCCCGAATGTCCCCAAATGCCCACTTTTTCGATGTCAATAAACGGATATTTTTGGGCAAGCTGTTTCATTGCGCCAACTTGGTCGGGCAAAGTGTTGTCCGCCATATTGCCGTAGCAGGCATCGTGAAACGCTTTGGAACGCAGCGGGTTGCACGTTCCGTCAATCATCACGACGACGAAACCGAGTTCCGCCAACGCCTGATGGTCGCTGCGTCCCGCTGAAAACGAACGGCTGCCGACGCTGCCGCCCTGCGGTCCGGGATAAATATAATTGACAATCGGATACTTTTTCGTCTTGTCGAGATTCGTCGGCGTGAACATCAAGCCGTATAAATCGGTCGCGTTGTCGCGGGCTTTAACGACAATCGGAGTCGGCGGTTTCCAGCCGGTCGCGGTCAGACGCGAGATGTCGGTTTTCTCTAAATCAGCAACGAGTTTGCCCGTCATATCGCGCAGAACCGAAACTGCCGGGACATTCGGTTTTGAATAAACATCAATGAAATAATTTTCGTCGGGCGACAAAGTAATGTCGTGATTGCCGGTTTCGGGCGTTAATAATTTTAAGTTTTTGCCGTCGAAACCGACGCTGTAAAAATGACTGAAATACGGGTCGCGTCCTTTTTCACATCCGCCCGCGTTGAAATAAATCACGCGGTTTTTCTCGTCCACGTTCAAAATCTGCGTTACCACCCAATCGCCGGAAGTAATCACGTTTTTCAGTTTTTTGGTCGTTAAATCATAAAGATAAAGATGTCCCCAGCCGTCGCGTTCGGTATACCAGATGAATTCGTTCGAGTTCGGCAGATATTTCCAGTTGACCGCGCCCTGACCGGATTCAAACTGCGTGGCGGTCGTTTCTTCGTAGATGTCTCTGACCGCGCCGCTTCCGGCATCGGCGACGCGCAAATTGGAGATTTTATGGTCGCGCGAAGTCGAAACGAAACCGAGCGTTTTGCCGTCTGCGCTCCACTGCACGTCTTCCCAACCGCCGTCGCAGGAAACGTCATCGCAAATGGTCGAACGATGCTGGTCGGCGGGCATCTGCAACCGGATAACTTTCGGATTGTCGGTTTCGATAATCACGCGCTGAATCGTCGTGATGACTTTATCGCCGGGCAGCGGATATTTCCACGCTTCGAGTTTCGGCGCACCGACATTCGTCGTTACGAGATACATATCGCTCACGCCGCGCTGGTCTTGCTGAAACGTCGCAATCTTTTTGGAATCGTTCGACCAAACAAGAATCGCGCGGTCGCTGTGAACCCAACCGGCGTTGTCGGTCGCGTAGCCGAAATCCTTCACGCCGTCGGTCGTCAGTTGCGTTTCCTTGCCCGTCGCGGTGTCGCGCATCCAAAGATTGTAATCTTTAATATAGGCGGCGCGTTTGCCATCGGGCGAAACGACGGCGAGCGGATTCGGTCTTTGCGCCGTCGTCGGAGCGGCAATCGGAACGCCGAGTTTGGCTAAATCGCTATTCGCCGTCCGCGAGCCGTCCGCCGGATTGATTAAAACGTATTCGCTTCCCGTCGCGGTCAAGACGCGGTAATAAAATCTGCCGTCGGGCAGAAAAGTCGGACGAACCGCGCCGCGGTCAACGAATTGATTGGTGTTAAAGCCGAGCATTTTTTCGGCGCGGGCGTAATCGGCAGCGGAAACAACGCGCGGCGCGGTTGTCGCCGTCGGTTGAGCGAAAACGGTCGCCGCCAATAAAAAAAGCCAACAGTTAAAAGATAATAATTTGTTCATCGGTGCAGTTATTTTAATCTTTGAAATCGGGAAAAACAAACTTTTGAATCGGTTTTACGGATAAAATCCGCAATTGCAGTTTTGTTTATTACGCAAAAAAAGAAAATTTGGTTTTAACTATATTTTCGGCGGATGTTTTTGCTATGATTTGAAATTACAATCCGAACGACCGGCAATTTTGAAAGAATTTCAAAGTTTCGTATTTTAACTTGAATTGTCATCCATAGTTCTTCTTAGCGTTCTTTGCGCCTTTGCGTGAGAAAAATTTCACGCAAAGG
>JAJAYR010000044.1 GCA_026786155.1 Pyrinomonadaceae bacterium | reverse complement strand
ATTGAGAGTTTCGACCAGGTTTTCTCCGTCGCCGAAGCCGTCGCGGAAAGCGGCGCGAAATTTTTCCGCGGCGGGGCGTTCAAACCGCGCACTTCACCGTATGCTTTTCAAGGCAAGGGCGAAGAAGGCTTGCAGATTTTGGCGCAGGTGCGCGAACAGTTCGGTTTGAATATCGTAACCGAAGCGATGGACGAGCGCGGCGTTGATCTGGTCGAAAAATATGGCGACTGCATTCAAATCGGCGCACGCAATATGCAGAATTTTTCGCTTTTGAAATACGTCGGCAAAACGCGCAAACCCGTTTTATTAAAACGTGGGCTTTCGGCGACTCTCGACGAATTGCTGCTTGCCGCCGAATATATTATGGCAGAAGGAAATTACGATGTGATTTTGTGCGAGCGCGGCATCCGAACTTTCGGCACACACGCGCGAAACACGATGGATTTATCAATCGTTCCGGCGATTCACAATGTTTCGCATCTGCCCGTTATTGTTGATCCGTCGCACGGCACGGGCAGAAATTATATGGTCAACCCGATGGCGCGGGCGGGTGTCGCGGTCGGCGCGGACGGGCTGATTATCGAAGTTCATTCAAATCCCGACCAAGCCTTGTGCGACGGAGCGCAGGCTTTAACGCCGAAACAATATCTGGAACTTTTTCAGGAAGTTCGGGCGATTCACGAAGCGTTGTCGCCGGTTGCGGTTTAGTATGAAAATTTACGCGGCTTGGATTTTTTCTTTGAACCAAGCCGCTAATTCTTCCTCGCTCAAATTCCCTTCGGCGAGTTTGAGAAAAGTTAGATATTTCTCTTCCTGAGAAGCATTCAAGCTAAAACCGTTGAGAAGCAAAAAAGTTCGCGCGACGACCAAAGCCGTGCGTTTATTACCGTCAATGAACGGATGGTTTTTCGCTATTCCGAAACCATACGAAGCGGCAAGCGCGGAAATGTCCGGCGTTTCTTCGCTATACGCCAACAGATTTTGCGGTCGCGCTAGTGCCGATAACAGTAATCCTTCATCGCGCAAACCGTCGCCTCCGCCGTGTTCCGCAATTTGGCGTTTCTGAATGGTATAAACGGTTTCTTCTAAAAGCCATTTTGGTTCGTTCATATTTATTCCGCCAGTTTTCGTAAAGCATCACGGTCTTCACGCATTACCTGTTCGGCAAGTTTCATCTGCTCGGCTAATTCGGGATTATAAGGTGTCAGCTCAATGCCTTTGGAAGTCTCGATGGCGAAAACGGAATCGCCTTTTTGGACGCGCAATTTCTCTAAAATTTCTTTAGACAGAACGACTCCGACCGAGTTTCCGATAGTAACGACTTTCAATTTATTGGTCATAATAATTTCTCCCGACGGAATTATAACGCTTGTTATAACTTTTTGACAAACAAAAAAGTCTGCAATGATTATTCCCGTAATCATTGCAGACTTTTCGTTACTCCGATTTCGCCTTTTGCCTATTTTGCCAAACGGAGTTTGAGAAAGCCGTAAAATTGAACGTAACAGCACAACATTGCCGTTACGATGAGCAGAGTCATCGGCAGAAATCTAAAAGTTTCAGGCAGAACTACGCCTAAAGACTGTTTGAAGATCGCGCCGAGCATAATCGCCAAACCCGCAATTAAACTTCTGCCGAGAAGCCAATTAGTAAAACTCGATTTTTCGTCCGAAAGAAAATACGGCAAAATCGCCACCGCCAAAAGCGTTAAAAACAAAAAGACGTTATCCAAATTCAAGGAAAAAACTGTCCGTCCGAATTCGACGGCTAAAAAGAAAAGAACGAACGACGTATCAACAGCAAAACCTCGCTCGGATGTATTTTCGTCGTGCGCTCTGCGGCGGCGCGAGATTGATTTCATAATTAGTTATATTTTGAAAGTTACCGCTTTTTCAATTTTCCTGACGTTTATTTTTCGCCCGGTTTGCTGAACTGCGTGTAAGCGACGCGAAAAAGTTCCGACAACGCTCTGGCAGTTTCCGGCGTTAAATTTCGGTCGGCGCGAAGGTGCGCTTCGATAATTTCCGGCATCGCTTCGTGTGGATAATAAACCACTGCTTCGACATTTTCGCTCGTTCCCTGCTTTTTCATCACGCGGTCAACCGGCATATCGAGCCACGATGTCAGCCGCGCGATGTTATCGGCATCGGGTTTGCCCGTGCCGTTTTCGATGCGCGAAAGCGTCGAAGCCGAAACGTCCGTCGTGTCGGCGACATCGCGCAAACTCATTTTTAATGTTTCCCGGCGACGTTTAATCGCCCGTCCGAGTTCAACCGTATTGATTAGACTTTCGTTTTTGTAGCCCATAATTTTTCTCCATTTCTCCTGCAAATTTTCCGGGTCAATTTACCTGCTATTGACTCTTTAACCGTCCTATCCAAAAAGAATTTAGCACAGAAAAATTTTAGATGCAACACTTCGTTTCACGCTTGCAACAGAAATAATGTTGTGATACTCTGTTTCACAGATGAAACATTTCAGTATTTTTCATCGGCAACCAGTTAGATAATAATGATTTGCAGAATAGTTGAGGAAATAAAATGACAGCAATAGCAGTAGAAAAAAATTTGACGGAAAAAATCGAAAAGCGAGCCAAATCAATTGCGGCGATGGGATTGGTCAATCGTGAAGGTGATAAATTTCGCGTTTCGACACCTTCGTTGCGCGGCAGACAAACTTCCTACGAAGTCTGGCGCGACGACGCGGGCAAAATCCGTTGCAATTGTTTGGAATTTGAAGAAGCGGCTGTCAGCGACGCGGGATTTCGATGCGAACATATCTTGGCGGTGAAATACGCTCTGGTCGCAAAAAATACCGAATCGGCGACAAAACAACCCGTGAAAGTTGAAACTCAAGTCGAGATTCAAACGGCGCAGGTTGATTTGGAAGACAAAAGCGCAACTGAGTCATCTTCCAATTTGGAATTGCAGAACGCGGAACGCGGATTTGACGACGAATCCAAAATCCAAAATCTAAAATCCAAAATGTCCAAAGATGGCGAACAGAAGGCAGACGAAGTTCAGGAAAATGTTTCGGAAATAGGACAAACCGAAACGCCAAAGATTGCTGAACCGAGTCATCTTGCGAACACACAAGGAGATAAAATAATGACCCAAGCAAATTTAAGAGAAACGTCATTCGTAACCGCTGAGGAAGCGGAAGACAAACAAACCGCCAATAATGTATTGAGTTTTACGACGACTTTGCGCGAACTGCGTAAAAATGTTGACCCGGAATTGGTCAAACAGCGCGAAGGTTGGCGCGACCGCAATGGTAACGCGCATTACGTTGATTACGTCGAATGGCACACGGTCGCCGACATTTTAGACGAACACGCGCCGAACTGGATGCACACCGTCAAAGATATTCGGCAAATCGGCGATATTTTCACCGTTATCGTCGCCATCACGATTGACGGCGTAACGCGCGAAGGCATCGGGACGGGAACGGCTGATTCGGAAATGGGAATTAAAAAAGCCGAACACGACGCGCTCAAACGCGCCGCCGTCAAATTCGGCATCGCCCGCGATTTGTATAAAAAAGAATCGGACACGATTGAACGCGAAGGCGCAGTTCCGCCGCCGCCGAGTAACGACGGTTTTCCGGCGAACCCGATTGCGAGAAGCCTTTCGGATTTGGTAACGGCGAAACAACTCGGAATGATTCGCGCTATTTCCCGCGAAATCGGAATGGATGCCGACGCGGAATGCCAGAATGTGATGCAGTGCAAAACCGACGAATTATCGAAAAAAGCGGCTTCGGGTTTAATTCAGCATTTACAGGATATGCAGAAAAATCAGGAAGTTGCCGCGCCCCAGCCGATGCGCCGCGCCGGTTAGTTTTCGTAACGCTTTTCACCGTAAAGCGTTACACGCGAAGTTTTGAGTTGTGAAAACCGTCCAGCTTTCTCCAAGAGCCAGAAATACCTCACTCACAACTCAAAGCCATTTTTAATAACCTCAAATTAAAAGAATCCGAAGATAAATTTCTTCGGATTCTTTTTTGCGTTGCCTTTAAGTTATCTGCAATGATATTTTACAAATTTACATCAAACAAAATATGCTCGTTAAAAATTATTTTCGTTTTTTACTGCCGCTTTTTCTAATCGCGCTGGCGGCAGTTTCGATTTCGGCGCAGAATTCTAAACCGAATTTCAATCGCGTCAGAACCTACGATGTTCAGCATTATATTCTTCGAGTTAGTTTTGACCGCGCGAATAAAACCGTTTTCGGTGATACGACGGTTCAGTTAAAACCGTTAGGCGGCAATTTTAACCGCGTCGAGTTGGACGCGGCGGAGATGAAATTTGAATCGGTCAAACTCGAATCCGAAAATAAAGATTTGAAATATAAAACTTCCGGCGAAAAAATTGTTATTGATTTGGACAAAAGTTACGCGCCGAACGATTTAATTTCTCTGCGCTTTAAATATTCCGTTAAACCAAGCAAAGGCGTTTATTTTGTTGATGCCTAAACGAATGACGGCAAGACGACTCGCGCCGCGCAAATCTGGACACAGGGCGAAACGGAAGAAGCGCATTTTTGGTTTCCGTCCTACGATTTCCCCGACGACAAAGCGACGAGCGAACAATTTATTATCGTCCAAAAAGACGAAACCGCCATCGGCAACGGCGAACTGCTTGAAACGAAAGAGAACGCCGACGGCACGAAAACTTTTCATTATAAAATGCCCGTTCCGCATTCGACTTATCTGACATCGTTCGTCGTCGGAAATTACGTGAAAGTCAGCGATTCTTATAAAAATATCCCGCTCGGTTTCTTTATGTATCCGGGAACGGAATCGCTCGCGCAGAGGAAATACGGCAAGACGAAAGAGATGATGCGCGTTTTTGAAGAATTGACGGGCGTTGATTTTCCTTATAACAAATATGACCAAACGATAGTCGCTAAATTTAACTTCGGCGGAATGGAAAATATCACGGCGACAACGATGGCGGACACGGAAATTTTGATGAATTCCGACAATCTCGTCGAGGATTTGGTGGCGCACGAACTCGCGCATTCGTGGTTCGGCAATCTCGTAACTTGCCGAAATTGGGCGGAACTCTGGCTGAACGAAGGTTTTGCGACTTATATGGAAGCCGCTTTTCGGGAAAAAGCCTACGGTCGCGCCGACTATCTGCGAAAGGTGCGCGAAGATGCCGCCGAATTTATGACGAGCGACGCGATAAGCGACAATAAACACGGGCTTTATAATCAGTTGGCGCGTCCCGACGATTCGATTTTTGACACGACGGCTTACCAAAAAGGCGGCGCGGTCATTCATATTTTGCGCGAAACCGTCGGCACGGAAAATTTTTGGAAGGCGATTAACATTTATCTGAATCGCCACAAATTTCAAAACGTCGAAACCGCCAATCTACAAAAGGCAATGGAAGAAACGTCGGGCAAAAATTTGGACTGGTTTTTCAAACAATGGATTTACGGCGGCGGTTATCCGAAACTGAACGTCAAACAAGTTTATAATCCGTCGGGCAGACAGCTAAATTTGACCGTCGCGCAAACGCAGTCCGCCGACAAATTAACGCCCGAAGCGTTTATTTTACCGATGGAAATCGAGATTACGACGGCGAACGGAACGAAAATAGAAAAGATTGAAATCAAAAAACGCGAAGAAACTTTCACGCTGAAAGTGAACGATGCGCCGACGAAAATCGTTTTTGATAAAGACGAAAAAATTCCTCTCAAAGCGGTTAAGATGCAGCCGCTGACGATAGCAAAATAACCGACAAAATTTCAAATTTCAGATCGCTAAAATCTCAGTTGATTTCGCATCGAATTTATGCTTGACTGCTTCCCCGACAAACTCGCGTCCTCCGGCGATTGTTTTTTGCACGCCGTTATCGTCGGGCAGACGAAACAGACGGCGAAATCCGGCATCGTCAATGTTCAAAGCCCGCGCCGCCTCCGCCAATTCCTTCATTTTGCGCCGCACCGCCGCGACTAAAACAGATTTCTGCTCGACGGCTTGCCCGCGTGCGCCCGAAGTTTGGTCGGCTAAATAGTTTTCCAGTTTGTTGATAACTTCGCGGACAATCGCAAACTTCGACTCCGCATCCGGCAGATGTTTGTAATCGTCAGAGTTCACCGCGTCAAACTCCCGCGTGCCGACAAACATATCAAAGATATTTCTGATTCTTTCGCTCATAAGCACCCAAGCAAAAGTAGTGAAGCATTTTGCTTTGTTCAGAGTCCACGCTTGAGCGTGTCTTCCGCCAGCGAAGCGCGGCGAAAACGCAAACTAAAGTTTGGACTCTGAACTTTTCAAAATACCTTGAAACTTTTGCTTACCTGCTTATTGTGATTTTTCCTTCGGATTATTTAGATTTAGGCGGGTCTTAAGCGTTTTCGGATAAGAAGCGCAAATCATCTTACGCCCGTTAAGTGTGAGT
>JAJAYR010000043.1 GCA_026786155.1 Pyrinomonadaceae bacterium | reverse complement strand
TGCCCGAAACACTGTGTAAAAATATGCCAGCGACAGATGTTGAAATGCGCCAATCAAATTGTTTTCGTAAAGATTTATGAAAGACCAAGCTAAACTATCAAAAGCCAAAAACGCAAAAAGCAACGTCCAAACAAAACTCCATAACGGACGTTTGAAATTGAATCCGAACAAGGCAGATTGCGGAACATATTTCGACAAAACCCAAAAAGTAAAGAGTGCCGCGAACGGTGCGAACAAAATCCAGCCGATAATGAAAAATACTAATCCGAGTCCGATAGAATCAGCGTTCACCGGAAATTTGCCGTTTGCCAAATCGCTCTCTAAATTTATCCATTCAAAAAACGGCGCAGTAATATAAAGCAAAACCGTCCATACTAAAAGATTCAATTTATCTTTCGGCGTTTTCCAAAGTGTAAAATCTTCCGATTCAATTTCTGCTGTTTCAAACATTTTCTCTCATCGCGTTTATCAACGCTTCCATATGGTTTAAGTAACGATTCAAAGCCGCGCGTCCGTCGCTCGTAATTCGATATTCGGTCAGCGGAACGCGCCCTTTGAACGATTTTTCGCACGTTAAGTATCCGGCTTCTTCGAGTTTTCGGGCGTGGACGCTGATGTTGCCGTCGGTCGTTTTCAGAAGATTTTTTAAATCAGTAAAAGACAAACTCGCGTTTGCCGCCAAAGCCGAAATTATGCCCAGACGCATTCGTTCGTGAATCGTTTTGTCGAGTTCGCTCGAAACATTTTCCGCCGCTTTTTCCAGTTTCAAATCTCGCGGTTTCGGCGCATCTTCCGAATCATTTTTTAACGCTGAATTTTTTCTCGCCATAATTTTTATTAACCGCGAAAAACGCGAAAAACGCGAAAAGGTTTTTTTAGCGTCTTGCGCGTCTTTCGCGGTTTAATTTTAACCGCCGTATTTCCGCGCGATGATAAGTCCGAAAACGATATGCAGTGCGCCGAAACTCAAAGCCATTACTGCGTTTCCGAAATCGGCGGGCAGAAAAAACGCGACTGCGCCGAAAGCGATAAAACACCAGCCCATCACCGGAACGGCTTTGATCGAAAACGCGCCGCCGCAGACAATCGCCGCGCCGTAAAGCAAAATCCAAATTGGAATCATCACTTCAAAATGCCCGAACCGCCACAGTCCGAGCGTGATAAAAATCGCGCACAGCAAAGGCGGCAGAAAACTTTTCGCAAACTTTTTCGTCGGCGCGGAAGCCAGCGGCACATTAGCAATTTTTGATTTTTGCCACATCGCAAACAGCCCGATGAAAAAAGCCAGAACCGCTTCCGCCAGCCAAACCGCCAGCCAATTTTTGATTGACGGCTGACTGTCAGCAATGAACGCGGCGGCAATCGCGGTCGCGCCCATAAAAACGCCGCCGTAACCCGGAACGGTCGTAAAAACCGCCGAGCGTTCCATCGTTTCGCGGATAAAACGCAAATTGTCAACGGCTCTATCGCCGATATTCGTCGGCTCGTTTGACCGTCCATCATCTTTCCTAATCGCTTGAATCTTCGCCATACAAATCGAAATTTATACCAAGTTATTTTATTTGTCAAGAACTTTGCAATGTAAAGCCAGTAATTTTTTGAATTGAGACGAGAAGAAAGAAGTTAAAAGACAATTTGAAAGGAAGTAATCCAAGGTAAAACAGCCGTTTTGATTTGTTTCTCGACGAACTTTGCGATATATTTTCAATTCTGCCGCCAGTTGCGGAGAGATAGCATAATTGGTTAATGCAGTAGTCTTGAAAACTACCGGGAGTAATCCCTTGCAGGTTCGAGTCCTGTTCTCTCCGCCATTTTTATTTTGGATTTTAGATTTGCGATTTTGGATTTTTCCGAAGTCGCTTTTCTTTTTCCGTCAAAACTGTCCGACTGCGATTTTCGTGTTGCTAAATTTTCGATTTCCGTTTAATCTAATCGCTGAATGAATCATCATTCATTGCTCAAAGCGCAAAATCATTTGATTTTGTCAATACGCTTTCAAATCAATGAAAACTTCGGTCAAACAAGGGCAGAATTCAAAATCGAACGGTGTCGTCGTCAGCGACAAACGCGCGGCGATTCTTCGCGCGGCGATTAAAGTCTTCGCGCAGAAAGGTTATTTCAGTTCAAAAGTCGCCGACATTGCGGGCGAAGCGGGCATCGCCGACGGCACGGTTTATCTTTACTTTAAGAGCAAGGAAGAAATTCTGCATTCGGTTTTCGACCGCGCGATGGAAGAATTTATCGCCGAAGGAAAACGTGAAATTGCCGCCATCGAATCAGCCGAAAATCGTTTGCGGAAAATCGCCGAACTGCATCTGAAACGGCTCGGCGCAGACCGCGATTTGGCGATTGTTTTTCAAGTCTAACTGCGCGGCTCGACCAAGTTTATGGAAGAATTTTCGGGCGGCGGCTTTGCCGAATATCTCGACATCATTCGCCAAACGATTGAAGAAGGACAAAAAACCGGCGGTTTTCGCAAGGATTTAAAGCCGATAACGGCGGCGAAAATTCTTTACGGCGCACTCGACGAAATGGTGACGAATTGGATTTTATCCAAACGAGATTATCCGCTCGCGCCGATGGCGGACGAAGTTCTGAAGATATTTTTCGGCGGAGTTTTGAAGTAATTTAAGATTAAAAATAGAAGTTACGCAGGTGAAGCGAAAAAGGTGAGAGAGATGCCGATTGGTCAGCAAATTTTTCTTTGTCCGAACAGCGAATAGTTGATAGTTCAGAGCGAATAACTCCGCGAGCGCAACTGTTCGCTGTCAGCTATGAACTGTTCGCTGTTTATTCGGTAAGAATGCCGTTTCAATCATTCAATTATTTCAACGGCGAAACTTTTATTAAAAGCTTGAATTCTGAATCAAAAGCAATGCAAAGCAAAACGGAAAATCAAACGAAACAGACGGTCAAGCGCGTGCCGCTTTACGCGGACGAGCCGCAGACTTTGGCTGAATTGTTTTTCAAGGCGGTTGAAAAATTCAACCGCGCCGACGCTTTGAACTTTAAAAAGGACGGCAAATGGCATTCGATTTCGTCTGATGAGATGATTTCCCGCGCCGAAAATATCGCGCTCGGACTTTACGCGCTCGGTTTACGGAAAGGTGATAAAGCCGCTTTGCTCGCCGCCAATTCTCCTGAATGGACGTTGACCGACGCGGGCTGTCAATTTTCGGGCGTCGTTGACGTGCCGATTTACACGACGCTTGCGCCGAACGCCGTTCAATATATTGTTAAAGATTCCGGCGCGAAAGTATTTTTCCTGCAAAATAAAGCGACCTTTGAACGGCTTCGAGATATTTTGTTCGACTGCCCGACAATTGAGAAAATCGTTCTTTTTGAAGATGAAAGCAGCGAGGCTGAAAATATAATATCGCTTGAAGATTTGGAGAAATCAGGCGCGGAATTGAAAGCGGAAAATCCGCAGTTGATAAAAGATTTGATCAACGCCGTCGCGCCGCCGGAGGTCGCCACTTTGATTTACACTTCGGGAACGACGGGCGAATCCAAAGGCGTGATGCTGACGCACACCAATATCATTTCCAACACTTTGGACTCCGGCGCGGAACACACTTTTTCGCCGAACGACAAACCGCTGTCGGTTTTGCCGCTGTCGCACGTTTTCGAGCGGACGGGAATGTATCTTTATATTTTGAGCGGAATGGCGATTTATTACGCCGAATCAATCGAGAAAGTCGCCGAAAATCTGGGCGAAGTCAAGCCGACGCTGTTCGTCGCCGTGCCGCGAATTTTCGAGAAGGTTTATGCCAAAGCGAAAATGAAAGCGGCAAACGCCAGTCCTTGGAAAGAAAAAGTTTTCGATTGGGCGATTGCCGTCGGCAAAGAATACGCGCTTCTAACCGAGCGCAAACAGCCGATTCCGCGTCTTTTGGCGGTCAAGCACAGCATCGCCGACCGACTCGTTTTCTCCAAAATGCGCGAGTTTTTCGGCGGCAATTTGAGTTTTTGCATTTCGGGCGGCGCGGCTCTCTCCGAAAACATTTATTTGATTTTCACCGGCGCGGGCATTTCGATTATGCAGGGTTACGGTTTGACGGAAACCGCGCCCGTCGTCTCCAGTAATACCGGAATGAACGCGCGGCTCGGAACGGTCGGCAAGCCGATTCGCAACGTGCGGATTCGGCTCGCGGCGGACGGCGAAATCGAAATTACGGGCGCGAATGTGATGCTCGGCTACTACAACAAACCCGAAGCGACGCGCGAAGTTTTCACCGAAGACGGCTGGTTTAAAACCGGCGACATCGGCACGATTGACGCGGACGGCTTTTTGAAAATCACCGACCGCAAAAAGGAACTTTTCAAAACTTCCGGCGGCAAATATATCGCGCCGTCGCCGATTGAACAGATGATTACGGCATCGCGTTTCGTCAGTCAGGTCGTTCTCGTCGGCAACGACCGCAAGTTCGCCGCCGCGCTTATTGTTCCGAATTTTGAACAGCTTGCAAATTACGCGAAACTCAATAACATCGGCATCAAAACTCACGCAGAATTCTGCCGGAACGCGGAGATTATCAAATTAATCGAGCAGGACATCACCGCGCTGACCGCTAACCTTTCGTCGTATGAACGAGTCAAACGAATCGCGCTGCTCGAAAATGAGTTATCGGTCGAAGGCGGCGAACTCACGCCGACGCTCAAAGTTAAACGCCGCGTCGTGAACGAAAAATATCACGCGATAATCGAAAAGATTTACGCGGACGCGGAAATAAAAAATCGAAAATAAACGAAAACTATCGTAAAATAAATTTGAATTTTCGATTCAGATTTCTATGGCAGTTTTTCAAACAATCCGCAACTTTTTCTTTGTGCCGCTGACCGTTTCCGAACCGGAAATAATCGTGCCTGCGCCGCCGACGGATTACGAAATTCGTCCGCTGACTGATAAGCATCTGAAAGAAGTTTTGATTCTCAATCTGCGCTGTTTCAAAGAAGGTGAAAATTATACGAAACATACTTTTTCATATCTTTTGAATGAGCCAAACTGCAT
>JAJAYR010000042.1 GCA_026786155.1 Pyrinomonadaceae bacterium | reverse complement strand
CTCGATGTCGAAGATTATGAAGATGCTGCCCGAACAAATGATGGGCGGCTTGCAGATTTCCGACGAACAATCGGTCGAAGTCGAAGCGCAGATGAAGCGTACCGAAGCTATCATTGATTCGATGACGAAAAGCGAACGTCAAAATCATAAGATTATTGACGCAAGCCGAAAGACGCGCATCGCCAAAGGTTCGGGTTCGACGATTTCCGATGTCAACGGGTTGATTCGCCAATACGAGCAGATGAAGAAAATGATGCAGCAGATGAATCGCGGCGGACTTTTCTCGAAACTCGCGGGCAAAGCGATGGGCGGACTCGGCGGCGGCTTAGGCGGCTTGATGGGCGGCGGCGGTTTAGGCGGCTTACTCGGCGGAATGGGCGGCAACGGCGACGCGGCGGAAGATTTTGATAATAATTACGCCGAACAAACCGATTCATTGGCGAAGAAATTAAGGAAAAAGAAGAGACACAAGAAAAGGAAATGAGTAGAGAGTAGAGAGTAGAGAGTGGGGAGTCAAAACAGGTTTCTTTCTCTCCACTCTCCACTCTCCACTCTCTACTAAAAAATTATGTTAGCAATTAGTTTGATGAGAATGGGCGCGAAGGGAAAACCGTTTTACCGCGTCGTGGTCAAGGAAAAACGCTCGAAACGCGACGGGAAATACTTGGAAAATGTCGGAACTTATAATCCGATGACTGACCCTTCGACGGTTGATTTGAAGCACGAACGTATCCAGTATTGGATGTCGGTCGGAGCGCAGCCGACGGAAACCGTGGCGAGTTTGATTAAACACAATCCGGTGCAGACGGAAGAGGAAAAAATTGCGTCGGTTGACGCGAGAGCCGCGAAAGTTGCCGCTGACAAACAGGCGAAAGCCGATGCGAGAAAAGCCGAAGCCGAAGCAAAAGTAGCTGAAGCCAATCGCATCGCGGCGGAAAAAGCGGAAGCCGAAAGAGTCGAAGCCGAAGAAAAAGCGGCGGCTGAAAAGGCTGAAGCAGATGCGGCAGCGCAAGCCGAAGCGGACGCAGCGGAAGCGGCTAATGTTGAAACCGCACCGGCGGAAGAAGCGCCTGCCGAAGCAACAACTGAAGAAGATAAACCGGCAAGCGAATAATTAGCGCAAATCAATTGGCTTAGACTTTGTTCGGTTTCAAACTTATGAAAGAAGCGGTCGAAAAAATTATCAATGCTTTGGTTGACGACAAGGAGGCGGTGGAAATTTCCGAGCAGGCGGGCGACCGCGCGACGGTGATCAAAGTGCGCGTCGGCGCAGGCGATATGGGACGCATCATCGGGCGTGAAGGGCGGACGATTAAAGCGATTCGCAGTCTGCTGTTCGCCGCCGGACAAAAACACGGCAAGCGGTTCGTGCTGGATATTGTCGAGTAATTTTTGTTCAGAGTTCACGCTTCAGCTTATGTTTTCGCCGCGCTTCGCTGGCGAAGCAAACTAAAGTTTGAACTCTGAACGGTTGAATGGAAGACTTGATTACTATCGCCAAACTCGCCAAACCGCGCGGGCTGCGCGGCGAAATCGTCGGCGATTTGCTGACTGATTTTCCCGAACGATTCGACGATTTAAAGCGCGTTTCAATCGTTTATCCGAACGGCGAAATCGTTGAAGGCGAGATTGAAAAGTTTTGGTTTCAAAAGGGAAGAATCGTTTTGAAGTTTGCGAATTTCGATACGATTGAAGCGGCGGAAACTTTGCGAAACTGCGAAATCTGCGTTCCCGAAAGCGATGCGGTCGAACTCGAAGCGGACGAATTTTTCGATTGGGAATTAGAAGGCTGCGCGGTCGAAACCGTCGAGGGCGCGAAACTCGGCACGGTCAAGGAAGTTATGCGAACCGGCGGCACGGAAGTTTTAGTCGTCGCGGGCGAAACGAAAGAATACCTGATTCCGTTTGCCGAAACGATTTGCGTCGAAGTTGACATTGAAAATAAGCTGATAAAAGTTGACGCGCCCGAAGGATTATTGGATTTTTGATTGAAGGAACGCCAGCATCCTGCTGGCAATGAGCGCGTAAGCGCGAAAAATGTCGGGCGCGACAATTTTCATCGCCTTTCGGCGATATTGCCGGCAGAATGCTGGCGTTCCGAATGAAAATAGATGTTCTGACAATTTTTCCCGAATTTTTCGGCGCGGTTTTCGATTTCGGAATTATTCGCCGAGCCAAACTCGCGGGAATTGTCGAGATAAACATTTACGATTTACGTTCTTTTACAACCGATAAACATCGAAAGACTGACGACACGCCGTTCGGCGGCGGCGACGGAATGGTTTTGAAATGCGAGCCGATTTTTAACGCGATTGAGCAAATCATCGGAACTTGTGAACGCGAAAATTACCCCAAAAAAACGCGAGTCGTTTTGCTTTCGCCGCAGGGAAAACCTTTAAAACAAGCCGTCGCACGAGAATTTGCCGACGAAGCAAATCACATCGTTTTGATTTGCGGACGCTACGAAGGCATTGATGAAAGAGTTAATGACGCGCTCATAACCGACGAAATTTCCATCGGCGATTACGTTTTGTCGGGCGGCGAACCGGCGGCGATTGTTGTTGCTGACGCGATTGTCCGGCTTTTGCCGAACGCTCTCGGCAGCGAAACGTCCGCCGTCAACGATTCGTTCACAGGCAATTTATTGGATTATCCGCATTACACGCAGCCGCGTGATTTTCGCGGAATAGAAGTTCCCGAAATTCTTTTGAGCGGCAATCACGCCGAAATCGAAAAATGGCGGCAGGCGAAAGCGTTGGAGAAAACAAGGTTGAATAGAAAAGATTTATTGAATGAAATTTAGTCATTAGTCCTTAGTCCTTTGTCCTTTGTCAGAAAACGAAGGACTAAGGACTAAGGACTAAGGACTAACGGAGTAAATTATGAACCGTTTAGACAGTATTGAAAATACACAATTAAGAGATAACATTCCGGCGTTTCAGTCGGGCGACAACGTGCGCGTTCACGTTCGCATTCAGGAAGGCAACAAGGAACGCATCCAGATTTTTGAGGGCATCGTGATCGCCAAAAAACACGGCGGCTCGCGCGAAACCATCACCGTCCGCAAGGTCAGTTTCGGGGTCGGCGTGGAAAGAATTTTCCCGCTGCACGGCACGGTTATTGACCACATTGACGTTACCCGACGCGGCAAAGTCCGCCGCGCCAAACTTTATTATCTGCGCGATTTGCGCGGCAAAGCGGCTCGCATCAAAGAGCGCGACACCCGCAACAAAGACGCGGCGAAAGCGGCGAAAGCGGCGAAGAAATAGAGGACGCGGAGACACGCAGAATGGGAGACGCGGAGAGAAAAGATTCATCGCCGACAAACGAATCAACTCTCCGCGTCTCCGCGTCTCCGCGTCTCCGCGTCTTGACCATCGGGATTGATTTTGAAACGCAGGCAATCGCCGAGGGTTACAGATTCATCGCGGGCATTGATGAAGTCGGGCGCGGTTGTCTGGCGGGCGCGGTCGTCGCGGCAGCGGTCATTTTAGATTTATCGAAACCGCTTCCCGTCGGCTTAAACGATTCCAAAAAAATCTCCGCCAAAAATCGTGAACGGCTCAACGAAGAAATTCGCGCCAACGCGATTTGTTTCGCTATCGGACAAGTCGAAGCCAACGAGATTGACCGCATCAACATTTTGCAGGCGACGAAAAAAGCAATGATTTCAGCCGTCGAACAACTAAATCCGGCGGCTGATTTTCTTTTGATAGACGCTCTCCAACTCAAAGAAGTAAATTTACCGCAAAAAGCCATCATTCACGGCGACGCGATTTCCGCCTCCATCGCCGCCGCTTCGATTATCGCCAAAACCTACCGCGACAATCTGATGGCGGAACTTGACTTAATCTATCCCGAATACGGATTCGCCAAGCACGTCGGCTACGGCACAAAAGCGCATTTTGAAGCGATTCGCAAACACGGCGCGTGTCCGCTTCACCGCAAATCCTTTCGCGGTGTGCGGTAATTTTAATTCGGCACAATTAATTATGCCGAATTGTCTTTTGATTGCT
>JAJAYR010000041.1 GCA_026786155.1 Pyrinomonadaceae bacterium | reverse complement strand
GGTTTATCGGTTGCGCTGCATTACGAAAACGGCGTTTTAGTTTCAGGCGCGACGCGCGGCGACGGCGCGGTCGGCGACGATGTTTTTTCAAACGTCAAAACGATTCGCTCTGTTCCGCTGAAATTAAACGGCGATTTTCCCGAAAAAGTCGAAGTGCGCGGCGAGGTTTTTCTGCCGCGCTCACAGTTTCAAAAAATCAACGCCGAACTCGAAATGCAGGGCGAGAAAACTTTCGCCAATCCGCGCAACTGCGCTTCGGGAACTCTGCGTCAACTCGATTCCACAGTCGTCAAATCACGCGGTCTCGACATTTTTCCGTATGACCTTTTAGCGGGGACGCAAAAAATGTTTGCGACGCACTGGGCGATTTTTGAATGGCTCGCGGCGAAAAACTTTCACGTCAACCCGAATCGCGCTTTGTGCGGAAATTTTGACGAACTCGCCGCGTTTATCGCCGAAATGCAGGCGTTGCGCGACGCGCTCGATTATGAAATTGACGGCGTGGTCGTCAAAGTCAATCAAACGCAGCTTCAGCAGGAATTCGGCGCGACGACGAAAGCTCCGCGCTGGGCGATTGCTTATAAATATCCGGCGATGCAGGCGACAACGCGCCTTGAAAGCATCGAAATTCAAGTCGGCAGAACCGGCGCACTCACGCCCGTCGCTTATTTAACGCCGGTTACGTTCGCCGGAACGACGGTTGCGCGGGCGAGTCTGCACAACGAAGACGAAATTAAAAGATTGAATTTGAAAATCGGCGATTGGGTTTTAATCGAAAAGAGCGGCGAAATTATTCCGCAGATTTTGCAGATTATCGAATCGAAACGCGACGGAACTGAACAAGATTACGAGTTTCCGAAAACTTGTCCGGTCTGTCATTTTCCGGCGGTGCGTCCCGTCGGCGAAGCCGTTACGCGCTGTTCAAATCCTGATTGTCCGGCGAAAATCAAGGCGCGTCTGCTTTATTTTGCGGCGCGGAAAGCGATGGACATCGAAGGTTTAGGCGATGGTTTAGTCGAGATGCTGGTTGATTTGGGGCTTGTTAAAAACGTCGCGGATTTATACGATTTGACGTTTGAGCAAATCGCCGCGCTCGAACGCAAAGCCGAAAAATCGGCGACGAAACTAATCGAACAAATCGAATTATCGAAAGGGCGCGGACTGCAAAAATTGCTTTACGGTTTGGATATTCGGCACGTCGGCGAACGCTACGCGAAGATTTTGGCGCGGTCGTTTAGAAACATCGAAAACCTTGCCGATGCAACAGTCGAAGAACTCGACGCGATTCACGAAATCGGTTTGGCGGTCGCCGTTTCGGTTCACAGTTTTTTTCAAAATCCGAAAAATCAGGAAACGATTAACAGATTAAAAGCGGCGGGCGTGAAAACCGAAATTGACGGCGAGGCGACGGCAAATCTCGACGAAAATTTTGTCGGTAAAACTTTTGTTTTGACGGGAAAACTCGACGAATTTTCGCGCGACGACGCGGCGAAACTCATCGAGGAACGCGGCGGACGAGTTTCTTCATCGGTCAGCAAAAAAACCGATTACGTCGTCGCCGGAAGCGATGCCGGTTCAAAATTGACTAAAGCCGAATCGTTGGGCGTGAAGGTTTTGAGCGAAGATAAATTTAAGGAATTGATAATCTGAAATTTAAGGATTATGTCCCATAATAAGAAAATTATTCATTTCAACCACCTGAAAGGAATTGAAAAGTTTTATGGCAGTGGCAAAATTTTTCTCGAATAAAATTAACAATTCTTGATTGACGATGTTTCCCGTCGTAATCAGCAAAAGTTTTTGCGGTTTGCCTTTCAAAATATAAAGTTTCAGAAAATCGTCGTCTTTCGTGATTACCGTTCGGTTGTCCCGGTCGGCGACATCGGCGATGTCCAAATCTTCGGTTTCATTGGCATCGGGTAAATCTCTCGTGTGAATCGCGTCGAAACCTTGAGCAGTCAGCCAATTTTTCAAACGATAAGGCAATTGAGCGTCAACGATAAATTTCATCACGCAGCGATAATTTTGTTAATCGAATTCACTTTTACCAATTTGCCGGCAAACAAAAGACACGCTTGTAAATCTTCCTTTTCGAGGTCGGGATAATCGTCCAAGATTTCTTTCGTCGTCATTCCCGCGCTCATTAAATCAAGCATCGTTTCAACCGGATAACGCATATTTCTAATCGTCGGTTTGCCGAAACAAACATTCGGATTGAGCGTGATTCTTTTCAGTAAATTTTCTTCCATACATCTCGAAAATATCACAAGTGTCGGAATTGAAAAAGGTTTTACCGAAAAAGCCGAATTTGTTTTCACATTTCAAGCGTTTAAGTCGAGATTGCAAGGTTGCAATTTGAGCGAATCGCGCATCAAATCGTTATGCTTTGGACTTTTCGCGGCAATTTGGATAAAATACACGCTTTGTCCAATCAAATAATTTCAATCGGTAAGAAGCAGGAAAATAAAAAATGTTAAAGTTTTTCAGTCGTATGGAGAGAACGCGCAATTTCGTTCTTTTAACTTTCGCTATCGTAATGGTGGCGAGTTTGGTGCTTTTCTACGCTCCTTCGAGCAATAATGTGGCGGCAAATCTAACGCGCAGCGAAGAAACGGCGGCGAAAGTCGGCGGCGAGCGGATAACGCTCGGCGAACTCGCGCTGCAGCAGGAAAATATGAGCCGCGGCGGGCGACCGACACCGAGCAAGTTTCTGGTTGACCAACTCGTCCGCGACCGCCTGATGCGCGTCGAAGGAGCGCGGTTGGGGCTGACGACGACCGACGCGGAAGTGGCGACGTTTATCCGCAAGCAATTCAAATCGCCCGACGGAAAACCGTTTGACCAGCAGCGTTACGAGCAGAATGTTACCGAGCAGACCGGCAGCGTCAAAAAATATGAAGATGCCGTGCGCGATTATTTGACCGGGCAAAAACTCGAAGCCTTCGTAACGGCGGGCGCGAGCGTTTCCGAACAGGAAGTGTTGGAAGATTACCAGCGTCAAAACAGCAAATTCGATTTAACTTACGTTCCCGTTACCAGCACCGAACTGGCGCAAACCGTCAAACCGACCGACGAAGAATTAAAAGCCTATTTCGAGCAGAACAAGAAAAATTATTTCATCAACGCGCCGCAGAAAAAAATTCGCTACGTTTTCGTGAACACAGCGAAACTCGGCGAAAAACTGCCGATTACCGACGCGGAATTACAGGCTGAATATGCCAACATTCCGGCTGACAAAAAACAGGCGGGCGTGGAAGGACAGCAAATCGTTCTGCGGATTCCGAAGCCGGAACTCGAAGCGCAAATCGCGCAGAAAGCCGCCGAAATTGTGGCGCAAGCCAAAAAAGACGGCGACACGATTTCCGAAGAAGCCTTTACGCAACTCGTCAACGGCTATTCGGAAGACGCGGCGAGCAAAGCGCGTGGCGGAAAACTCGCCGGTTTGGTGAAAGAAAATAAACAAAATCCGACCGATCCGTATCAAAAACTTTTAGCGATGCAGCCGGGCGAAGTAACCGAGCCGATTAAATTTGAAAATCGTTATTTCATTTTGCGGCGCGGCGAAGCGGTGGCGAAAACTCTCGAAGACGCGAAAAAGGAAATCGAGGTTTCCTTGAGAAATCGGAAAGGTTATGCCGCCGCCGCCGAACTCGCGCAGAAAATCGTTGACCGTTTGAAGGAAACCAAAGACGTGCAGAAAACGGCGGAAGAATTCGCGGCGCAGGCGAATATGTCGGCGAAAGAGATGGTGCGCGAAACCGGCTTCGTCAAACCGGGCGACACGGTGGAAAACGTCGGCAACTCGCCGCAGTTTGAAGAAGGCATCGCCGGATTAACGAATCCGAACGATGTCGGCGAAAAAACGCCGATTCAAAACGGGTTTGCGATTCCGCTCTTGGTCGAAAAACGCGACCCGCGCGATGCCGAATTTGACGAAGTGAAAACGTCAATCGCCGAAACCGTCAAAATCGAACAAGCCCGCGCCAAAGTCGAACAAATCGCCAAACAAATCGCCAATGAAGCGACTTCGGCGGGAAATCTTTCAGCCGCCGCGACCGCCAAAGGTTTGAAGGCGCAGGAGGCGAAAACCTTTATTTTAGGTTCGCCGCTCGGTCAGGGTCCGAGCGCGACGACTTCGGAAGCGTTGGAAGATGCGATTTACGCTTTGAAAACGGGCGAAGTTACCAAAACGCCAGTCAAGATTGGTGATAACTATTACATCGTCGGAGTCAACAGCCGCGAAGAAGCGAAGACCGAAGAGTTCGCCAAAACGCGCGACCAACTGATGGAACAGAAACTTTCGGAGAAACGCGGACAGATTTTCACCGATTATCTGGCATCAATCAAACGCGATATGGAAGCGAAAAAAGACATCGTGATTTATCAGGACGTGCTGGCGAAACTCGACGCAGTTGCCGACACGGACGCGCCGCCGCCTTCGTCTTCACAGCAAATTTCGCCGGAACTTCAGCGGCAAATTCAAGAACAGCTTCAGAAGCAGTCGCAGCAGCAAGCACCGGCTAAGTAAAGTTAAAGCGGTAATTTCTCAGAATAGAAAAGCGGACGTTATTTCAGCGTCCGCTTTTCTTTATTTAAAATTTTCTTAAAGTTTATTCGCCTAAATAAGCCTCTTTAACGCGCGGGTCGGCGGCGAGTTGTTTGGAATCACCTTCCATCACGATTCTGCCGGTTTCGAGAACGTAGGCGCGGTCGGAATGGTGAAGCGCGGCGTTGGCGTTTTGTTCGACCAGTAAAATCGTCGTGCCGCCCGCGCGGATTTCGTCAATCGCTTCAAAAATGCGGTGAACGACGAGCGGCGCGAGTCCGAGCGACGGTTCATCGAGCAGTAAAAGGCGCGGGCGCGACATCAGGGCGCGAGCCATCGCCAGCATCTGCTGTTCGCCGCCGGAAAGCGTTCCGGCTTTTTGCTGTTCGCGTTCTTTGAGGCGCGGAAACATCACAAAACCGCGCTCCATATCGTCGGCGATACCTTTTTTATCGTTGCGGATATACGCGCCCATTTCGAGATTTTCGCGCACGGATAAATTGGCGAAAACGCCGCGACCTTCGGGCGACATCGCAATGCCCATCGGCAAAAGTTTGTGCGTCGCTACGCCGCTGATTTGTTTGCCTTCATACATCACGCGCCCGTTGCGCGGTTCGAGTAATCCGGTAATCGTGCGTAAAGTGGTGGTTTTCCCCGCGCCGTTCGCGCCGATGAGAGTTACGACTTCGCCTTGATTAACCGTCAGCGAAATGTCGGTCAGGGCTTCGATGGCATCATAATTGACGGAAACATTTTCTAAAACTAGCATTTTGTTATTAGTCCTTAGTCCTTTGTCCTTTGCAAATCTTTAGCTCAAATCGAAATTTACGCTCAACCGGCTAAGGACGAAGGACTAATCCCCAAGATAAGCCTCGATAACTTTCGGGTCGTTTTTAATGTCCTGCGGCAATCCGAGCGCGATGGATTTGCCGTAATCTACGACTTGAATTCTATCGCACACGCCCATTACGACGCGCATATTATGTTCGACCAGCACAATCGTCAAGCCGAAACGGTCGCGGATTTCTTTTATCAAGCCGGTCAAATCTTCCTGTTCTGACGGATTCATTCCCGCCGCCGGTTCGTCTAATAAAAGCAGTTGCGGGCGCGTCGCCAGAGCGCGGACGATTTCCAATCTTCTTTGATTGCCGTAGGGCAGCGATGTTCCGCCTTCGTCTTTGTATTTGGCGAGGTCGAAAATCTCCAGCAATTCCATCGCAAATTTGCGATGGTCGGCTTCGTCGCTGAAATAGCGCGGCAGCCGGAAAACGCCGTCGAGCAAACTTTGTTTGGCGTGGCGATGACACGCCGTAATGACGTTTTCCAAAACCGTCATCGAAGGAAAAAGCCGGATGTTTTGAAAGGTTCTCGACACGCCGAGCCGCGAAATTTGAAACGGGCGCAGTCCGTTAATGCGCGTTCCGCCGATGTTGATGTCGCCGGAAGTCGGTTCATAAACGCCGGTTAAAAGATTGAAAATCGTCGTTTTGCCCGCGCCGTTCGGTCCGATAAGCCCGTAAATTTCGCCCTTTTGGACGTTCATCGTGAGTTCGTTGACGGCGACCAGACCGCCGAAACGAATCGTCGCTTTATCGGTTTGCAGAATTGATGATTTTCCGTTTTCCATTTTTATTCCAAACCTCCGGGCTTGCCCGTTTTGTTTCTGAAACGGCGAAAGATGTTGCCGATTTCAGCGGTGCCGAAAATTCCCTGCGGGCGCAGAATCATCGTGAAAATTAAAATCAGAGCGAAAATTACCAATCGCAAATCGGCGAATTGGAACGTGGTTGCACCGAATTGAACCGCCGGAAGCTGGCGCAGAACTTCGGGCAGCAGCGTAACGACAATCGCGCCGACAATCGCGCCGGTCATCGAACCCATTCCGCCGATGACAATCATAATAATAATCTCGAACGATTTGATAAATTGAAAGTCGTTGGTCGAAAGAAATTTATTGTAATGCGCGAACAAAACGCCCGCAATTCCGGCGAACGCGGAACTGATGACGAACGACGTAACTTTATAGCGCGTTGTGTTGACACCCATCGCTTCGGCGGCGAGTTCGTCTTCACGAATCGAAATCAGAGCGCGTCCCGTGTCGGATTTGACGATATTATGAACGACGACGACCGTGATGACGGCGAAAATTCCGACCCAGAGGAAATTGGCGTAACCCGAAACCTGATAACCCGTCGCGCCGCCGACCGCATCAATATTTAAAATAACGATGCGGATAATTTCGGCAAAACCGAGCGTTACAATTGCCAGATAATCG
>JAJAYR010000040.1 GCA_026786155.1 Pyrinomonadaceae bacterium | reverse complement strand
GGGAAACGGCGGAAAACCATTCGCGTTCGGAGATGCGGCGCGATAATAAAATGTAGCGTTCGTCCGTCGCGGCTTTGTTCGTCGCGTAGTATTGCGCCATTAGTGAAATCGCCGTGCGCGGTGAAAGTTCATCTCGAATCCAGCGCAGATTTTCTTCGATTCCCGCCAAATCGTTCGGCAAAACCAGCAGGCGAATCAGCAAACCTTTCTGCAAAAGACCGTTTTCATCAAAAATCAGTTTATCACCCGTTTGTCGAAACATTTCCTTTATCGCTGCCCGCGCCAACGTCGCGTAATCGCGGATTTTGGAAAACTCGAAGCCGACCGAATTTTCCGCGTATTTCAAATCGGGCAGATAAACGTCAACAATGCCGTCGAGCAATTTCAAAACCTCGACCGAATCGTAAGCGTTCGTATTATAAACAATCGGCAGTTTCAAACCGTTCTGCGCCGCGATAAAAATCGCCCGCGCCATCTGCGGCGCAAAATGCGTCGGCGAAACGAAACCGATGTTATGACAACCTTTCGATTGTAATTCGAGCATCATTTCCGCCAGCCGTTCGTGTGAAACTTCGTTTTTCTTCTGGGTTTTCCACGTTTGCGAGATTTGAAAATTCTGACAGTAAACGCAGCGCAGATTGCAGTTGCCGAAAAATATATTGCCCGCGCCGTTCGTCCCCGACAAAACGGGTTCTTCGCCGAAATGCGCCGTGTAACTCGAAACAATCGGCAAACGCCCGGAATAACACGCCGCGATTTCGTCATTCAGACGATTGTTTCCGCAATCCTTCGGACAAACTGTGCAGCTTTCGAGCAGTTTTTCAAGCCGCGTAACTCTGTCTTTGAGTTCGCCCGCACGGTGTAGTTTTAAAAAATTCGGCTCAATCATTTTTCAATTACGAACTGATGTTACGCAAAAATGCGGCTCTGCCGCCCGATGTGCGGAAAGGCTCCGCCTTTCCGTTAAATTTCTCCCAATTTTCGTGAGGCTGCGCCTCACGGTGGCGGCACAGCCGCAAAATTTCCGAGAGTAGCGACCGGAAAGGCGGAGCCTTTCCGCCCATCGGCGGGCAAAGCCCGAAAAAACATTTGCCGCGCAACAGCAGTTACGAATTACGAATTTCAAATTACGAATTGCAAGATTTAAAGTTGGTTTGGTATTCAGTTTTCCCAACATTACTAATTCGTAATTTAAAATTTGTAATTCTCTTTTCAGTCTTTGGTCTTTTCAATATTCTCGTCAATAATTTTCGTGTAACGGCTGATAATCTCGCGCGGCGCGACCGTTTTCGCCAGCGTCCACGTAAAATCCATTTCGGCGTTAATCGTCGCCGTCGCCAAGCGAGTTTCGCGCAGCATCTGCACGCTACCCCAGAAAAGATACATAATGCCGATGATGCCGACCGGAATCGGAATCCAGCGGTAAGTCGTAAAAAACGCGGCGATGGCAATTGTAACGCTCGTCAAAATAAAAAATCCGAGACCGTAGTAAAACGCGCTCAACGCCCGCTGCAAAATCCGCGAACGGCTCGTCACTTTATCGAGCAATTTGACAATCGTGTCGAGGCGTTTATCGTAAAGCGGAATCTTGCTTTTATCTTCGACCGTAATCAGTTCGCTGAGTCTGACTTCGAGTTCGCGGGCGCGGTCAACCACGCGCCCTAATCTGGTCGAAGTCGAAAGCACGAGCGAGCCGGTCGCCGAAATCAGCAGCGTCGGCGTAACCATCGCCGTCAAAAATTCGATGGTCGAAGTCAGCGCGTTCGGGTCAACATTTAATAAATCGCCAGCCATATTCAGCCGATTATAAATCTTTGGCGGCATAAATTACATTCGGCAACGAGAAAATAATTATGAGAAGTTCAGATTTAGAAGAAAACGACTGGAGCGCAAGCGGAACGCTTGCGCTCCAGTCAGTTAAAAAAAAGCCGTTGCCTATTTAATGGTAACGACTTTTTTTAACTGACGAATAAATTTTCTCGAAAATTTACCGAATCGGCGATGAAGTTTGCACGGTGATTAACGAACCGGCTTTCAACTGCAAATCGTCTTTGCCCTGCACGATGACCGAACCCGCGCCTGCGCCGCCGCCAAGGATTGCGCCGATTGCCGCGCCTTTGCCGCCGCCCGCGATGGCGCCGATGACCGCCCCGATGCCAGCGCCGATGCCGCCGCGTTTGACGGTTTCCTTCGTCTGGCTGTCGCCCTGCGCCGTGCCTTCGGTGTCAACTTTAACGACTTTACCGTTTTCGTCGGTTACGGATTGCAGAAAGCCGTTGAAATCGTAAGTGCGCCCGTTCGACAATCTGATGCGCTCGAAATTAAACGTGATTTGCGAGCGTCCCGAAACTTTGCCCGAACGATTGACACCTGAAATATAACCTTCGACAATCGCGCCGCGATATTCGTTCGGCGATTGGACAACCATCTCGAAACGGTCTTTGTTCTGCGAAACTTTCGTATCAATATCCTTTTCCAAAATTCCCGTTACAATCGTTCCGTTCGGCACGATAAAATCGCCCGCGCGTCCGGTTTTCACCGTCGGATAATTCGTTCGATTGTCCGGTGAATCATTGCTCGAATACGTTCCGTTGTCATCGTAATTCGGATTGTTACCAAATCGTGCCGCCGCCTCGGTTTTCGTATAAATGCTTTCGGCAAAAACGGTTTCGCGCAGATAATCGGTCGTAATTCGCCGCGTAACGCGCATCGCTTTGCCATTATCAATCGAAGCGAAAACGACTGTATAATCGGTTTCGCCGCCGAGCGATGAGATGGTCAATTCCTGCCCGCGCAGCGTCGAACGAACGCGAATCGTTTTGCCGTCCGCCGTATTTTCCGTGCGGTCGCGCCCGTCCGCCGTAAAAGTCAACTGCGAAGCGTTCGACGAAGCCAGCGTAACTTGATTGCCGCGCACTTCGATAATGACTTGTTCCGGTGATTGCAGTTTATTTTCCAAATCGCTCTTTTGCGCGTCCGAATTATTTTGCGCGTTGCCGTCCCGCATCGCACGGTCGGCGATGTCGCTCGTATTTTCGCTCCGCGTTTGGTCGAGCCGGTAAGTTCCCGTCAAAGTGTTGTTATAAGAACTTGAATTGGTCGCCGGATAATCGTTGTTCGATGAATTGCCGGTCGGATAATTTTGGTTGCCGCCGTTCCAATTCCACAAAACCTGATAATTGGCAGCCAGACGGTTGAGCAGAGTGCGAATTTCCGTCCAATCTTTTTGCACCAACGCGCCAAAGCGTTTGGCGTTCAAAAAATCATTGACGGTTTGCGCCGCCGTCAAAACATTCCGCACATCGTCGGCATTTTCGCGCCGCCGGTCTAATTTGCCGCCAAAATCGGCGAGGCTTTTTTCAAAAGCCTGTAAATCGTCGTTAATTTTGTTTTCTTCCTCGCGCGAAACGGAATTTTCGTCCAATTCGTTGTCGAGCCGGTAACGAAAATCGTCCACGCCGGAATTCAAACTTCGCAAAGTGTCGCGCACACTGCGTTCGTTGCGCGTCGTTTGCGCGTTCGTCTGCGCGGCGAAACCGAAAATCGTCAAACCAATCATCAAATAGACTGAAAACACACTTCTAAAGCTGCTCATATTTCTTCTCCTTATCGAACAATCGAACTCGAACTGACGTTTGTCGAAAATTAGAAGCATTTTGAATGCCAAAAGGTTGTCGAATCGGCTGATTTTAGTGTTGCGTTTTATAAACTTATGCTACAATTTTCGCCAAGCATTGCCCGATGTCGGCGAGATTCAAATGGCAAATCAGATTTATGAAGCAACCGTAAAATACGCGGGCGACGATTTTTTTATCGGCACTTCGCCGAGCGGACACGCGCAAGCGATTGATGCGAAAGGTGATAGAAAATCCGCGCCGACACCGATGGAAATGCTGCTCGTGTCAGTCGCGGCTTGCACGGCGGCGGATGTCGTTTCGATTTTGGCGAAGAAACGGCAAAAAGTTACCGATTATAAAGTCGAAATAAAAGGCGAGCGGCGCGAGGAATATCCGCAGGCGTTCGTCAAATTTCACGTTCACCATATCGTGTATGGCAGCGACGTTTCGGAACAAGCCGTCGCTGCCGCCATCGAACTTTCCGATACGAAGTATTGCAGCGTCGCCGCCACTGTTCGACCGACGGCGGAAATTACGACGAGTTACGAAATTAAGGAACAATCCGAATGAAAAGAAAATGAAAAGAAAAATAATATTTTCCTTGTTTCTAGTTTTATCGCTCGGTGCGATTGTCTTCGCGCAGGACGATGATTTTAAGGCGGAGCAAAAACAGGCGTGGACTCAATTCAGCAAAAAAGGCTGGGACAAATTCGATTTTACCAAAAAGAAATTGACGCGCACCCAACTCGTAAAAGTTCCAAGCGACGGCGTGGTTGACGAACTCGCGCTTTTGCGCGGCGTGGTTTTCGGCAAACGCGGGCGCGTTTTCAAAGAGCGTTCGATTCAGGATTATCTCGAAAAACAAATTTGGTATAAACCGAAAACGAATTTTACGAACGCGGTTTTGACCAAGTTCGAGCGCGATAATCTCGACGCGATTCGCCTGACCGAAGCCGAACGGCATTCGTCGGTCAAGCCCGGCGATTTGCGTCTGTGGCAGACCAAAGAAATTCCCGACGATAATCTCTACGCCGACACGCCTTCGGACTGGCGCATAATGATTGCCGAAGTCGAAGCGATTCACGGCAAGCGTTTTGACGAAGAACCGTGGCTGCAAAAATACTTTGAAGAACGCTATTGGTATAAACCGAATCCGAATTACAATCAATCGGTTTTGAACGAATTCGAGCGCAAAAATCTCGAAAAATTAAACGCCAAACGCAACGAAGACCGTAATGTCGCCATTGCCGTCGGCGATATGGACAGATTTCAAACGGTTCTGCTGACCGAAGAACTTTTGAAAAATCTGACGATGAACGATCTGCGGATGATTCGCAACGAATTCTGGGCGCGGCGCGGGCGCACGTTCACCACGCCCGGCTTCAAACAGATGTTCGAGTGGCGCGATTGGTATAAACCGTTGAAAGACCAGTCGAAAGTTAAACTGAGCGCGATTGAAACGGCAAACGTCAAATTTCTCGAATCCGAAGAAGCCAAATTACGCGACAAAATTTCAACCGAACCGATTACCAATGAAATGGTCGAAGGCTTGTTCGTCGAAGACTTGCGCGTTTTGCGAAACGAAATTTACGCCAAACGCGGACGAGTTTTCAAAGACAAGGAACTGCAAAAATACTTCGCCGCGCAAGCGTGGTATCAACCGAACCCGGAATTTAAGGACGACGGTTTGACCGAAATCGAATCGAAAAATCTGGCGGTTATTAAGGAAGTTGAAGAAAACGCAATCAGCAAGTTCTCCGAAGCCGAAGGCTGATAAAATTTATTTTCTGTTTCCGGTTCGGAAACATTTAACGATAAAAAAAGCGGAAGAGTGAAAAAATAGCTCTTTCGCTTTTTTGCTGGAATAACGCTTTACAAAACATCTCGAAAACCATACATTACAGTTATTATGAACACGATTTCCGCCGCTGAAGCGCAGACCAAAATCTTTCGTTTAATAGACGAAGTTGCCGAAGAACACAAAACTTACAAAATCACCGGACAGAAATCGAACGTCGTTTTAATCTCCGAAGCCGAATGGAATTCAATGCAGGAAACTTTATTTTTGCTTTCCGTTCCCGGAATGCGCGAATCAATCGTCGAAGGCATCAATACGCCGCTTGAAGATTGTGAAACGGAGATTGATTGGTGATGTGGAAAGTCGTTTTTACTAAACAGGCGCAAAAAGATGCCAAGAAAATCGCCCGCGCCGGATTAAAAGACAAAATCGCCTCGCTGCTGCAAATTCTCGAAGAAAATCCATTTCAAAATCCGCCCGCGTATGAAAAGTTAGTCGGTGATTTAGACGGCGCATATTCGCGGCGCATCAATCTTCAGCATCGGCTCGTTTATCAAATTTTTGAAGATGCGGAAATTGTCAAAGTTATCAGAATGTGGACGCATTACGAATAAATTATGAACACCGCCGCGCCCGAAACAATCGAATTAAATAAAAAGCGCAAAGTTTTGGAACGCCTAAAAGACAAACTCGCTTTTCGGGAAGCAGCGATGACCGATTTACGCGCCGAACTCGAACAGTTTGAGGCAAATTACACGATGGAAGTCGGCAGACTTTACGCCGATTTGGACGAACTCGAAGCGCAGATTGCCGAAGAAGAAGTTAAACTCGTTCCCGACGACGAGGAAATCAAAAAACGCGCCGAAGAATTGCGAAAACGCGCCGAAGAATCAGCCGCCAGCGCAGAAAATGCTAATTGTTCGTTTAAATATCAGCCGACCGCCGAAGCAAAAAAAGCGTATCACAACTTAGCGAAAATCATTCACCCGGATTTGGCTTTGGACGCGCAGGAAAAGGAAAAACGCCACGCGCTGATGGCGAAACTCAACGCAGCGTATTCGGCGGGCGACCAGCATCGCCTCAATAAATTGGTCGAAGATTTCCGCGATTCGCCCGATTTGATAATGGGCGATTCGGTCGGCGACCAATTCGTCCGCGCGATTCGGCAAACGTATCAAATCAAAAATCGTCTGAAAGAACTGCGCGGAGAATTACTTGTCATCGAACTTTCCGAACTCTTC
>JAJAYR010000039.1 GCA_026786155.1 Pyrinomonadaceae bacterium | reverse complement strand
TTACTACTTCACCTGACGCGAAATCAGGATTTCCGGGCTTTGCCCGCCGCTGGGCGGAAAGGCTCTGCCGTTCCGCAGACATTTGACTAACTTTGCTCTTACCCGGTTGCGGTGAAAAGCGAGGCGGAGCCTCTTTATTGCTTGCAAACACGGGCGGCAAGGCAGAGCCTTTCCGCACAGCGGGCGGCACAGCCGCAAGATTCGGCATTCCGCGTAAGGTGAGTTAATACTTCTTAATTTTCCATTTTTCGTTATTACTCTGTAAATTAAGTTTTCTAACATTCGGGAAAAGTTCTGAGTTCACGCTTGAGTGTGCTTCACGCCGCACTTCGCGGGCGTGGCAAAGGGCGTTCCGCGTTTGAACTCAAAACACCAGAAAATTTAATTTACAGACTAGTTATGCCTTCCCGTTAATTAACATTCATTTAACACTCCGTTCACATCACATTCAAACTCCGCGTCTAATGTTAGTTTTACCTTCGCGCTTTTATAATCAGGCAATTTGTTCTAAATTTCTATTTAATGGAGCAACGAAAACTTTTGGAGCGCGAACTCGACATCCTGCGCGACAGATTACTTTTGATGGGCGGCGAAACCGAACTGGCTTTGCAGCGGGCGATGCACGCGCTGGTGCAGCGCGACAGCGAAGTCGCCAATCAGGTTTTGGAAAACGACCGCGTAATTGACCGTCTGGAACTGGAAATTGACCGCCTGAGCGTCGAAGTTTTAACGCTGCGCCGTCCGGTCGCCCGCGAATTGCGAATCGTACTTTCGATTTTTAAAATCACGCCGATTCTCGAACGCATCGCCGACCACGCGACCAGTATCGCCAAAGCCGCGCTCGAATTGAACGACGAACCGGAATTGAGAAATTACGCCGAACTATCGGAAATGGCGGAACGCGCCTTGAGTATGCTGCAATCGGTGTTAGACGCTTTCACCACCAACGACGCGGAAAAGGCGCGGCAGTTAATCGCCAAAGACGAAGAAGTTGATAGAATCTACGACCGTCTGGTTACGGATTTGATGAATTCGATGGAGCAGGACGCGGCGAAATCAATTCGTTTAACGCGGCTTTTATTCGTCGCCAAAAATCTCGAACGCATCGGCGATTACGTTAAAGACATCTGCGAACTGACGGTCTATATGAAGGAAGCGGTTTTTATCAAACATCAATAAATTCGTCATTCGTCATTCGTCCTTTGTCCTTCGTTAGTTGAATCAAGCCGAGATTTTAGCTTTCACTCGATTTAAAAGGACAAAGGACAAAGGACTAATGACTAAATAATATGCTCCAGGAAATTTTAATTATCGAAGACGACGCGGACATCGCGGAGAGTTTGCAATACAACTTCAAACGCGAAGGGTTTCGCACCAACATCGCCGAATCAGGCGAGAAAGGTTTGCGATTTGCTTTGGACGAAAAAAATCCGCCGTCGCTGATAATTCTCGACTTGATGCTGCCGGGAATGAGCGGAATGGAACTTTGCCGCCGTTTGCGGCGCGAACCTTTAACGGAAAAAACGCCGATTATAATGCTGACTGCCAAAGCCGCCGAAATTGATAAAATCGCCGGTCTCGAACTCGGCGCGGACGATTATATCGTCAAACCGTTTTCCGTCAAGGAAGTCGTGGCGCGGGTGCGGGCGGTTCTGCGGCGCGTCGAAAAGGAAACGGTCGAACTTTACGAAGACGCGAATCTGAAGATTGATTTCGCCGATATGCGCGTAACCTGCGGCGTTGCCGATGTCAAACTGACGCGCAAGGAATTCGCGCTGCTGACGTATCTGATAAAAAGCGCGGGACGAGTCGCCACGCGCCAGAATCTCTTGGATAATGTCTGGGGCTACAGCTATTTCGGCGACACGCGAACGCTTGATGTTCACATCCGCCGCCTGCGCCAAAAATTGGGCGACTGCGGCAACTGCATCGAAACCGTCGTCGGTGTCGGCTATCGGTTTATCGAAGCTAAATAAAGGTTTCAGGTTTCAGGTTTAAGATTGAATGACTTTGAACCTTGAACCTTGAACCTGAAACCTTGAACCTGAAACCTTGAACCTGAAAGAATGAGTCTTCTATCCGATTGGTTTTCCAACAACAAAACTTCCGAAAAAACTTCACGTCCGGTTCTGAACGAGATTCTCGAAACGATACGCGAAAGCGCGATTGTCGTCGGCAGAGATACGCGCATCGTCGCCTGCAACAAAGCGGCTTATAACGCCTTTGCTCGCAAAAACGGCGAGTTGGAAGGCAAGCGGTTGAGCGAAGTCATCCGTGATTTACATTTGCACGAAGCCTTTCGCCAGGCTCTCGAAGACGGCAAAATTTCTGACATCGAACTCGAAATTCTGCTCGAAAAACTCAAATACGACGTTCACATCGCGCCGATTGAAATTGATAAATCGAAAAACGCCGTCGGCATTTTTTACGACGTTACGCAAATCGAACGATTGGAAAAAGTGCGGCAGGAATTTTTATCGAACATCTCGCACGAACTTCGCACGCCGCTGACTTCGATTCTCGCCTTTGTCGAAACTTTGGAAGACGGCGCGATCAAAGACGAGGAAAACAACCAGCGTTTTCTCGGCGTGATTCGGAAAAACGCGCAGCGAATGCACCGTTTAATTGACGATATTCTCGAACTTTCGATTATCGAATCGGGCAAAATCGCGCTCGATGCGAAAAACGTCAATCTGCACAATTCGGTTGACGAAATTTTCACGAATCTTTCCGGCAAAGCCAAAGAACGCAAAATTAAACTGGTCAATGAAGTCGCCGAAGGTGCCTTTGTTTTCGCCGACGCGGTTCGGCTCGAACAAATGCTGACGAATTTAATTGATAACGCCGTCAAATTTAACGCCGAAAAGGGCAGCGTCGTCGTCGGTTTGACGCGGAAAAACGACAAAGATTTTATTTCCGTCGCCGACACGGGCGAGGGAATTTCCGCCGACCATTTGCAGCGGATTTTCGAGCGATTCTACCGCACCGACCGCGCCCGTTCACGCGAAATCGGCGGCACGGGTTTGGGTTTGGCAATCGTCAAACATCTCGCCAGACTGCACGGCGGCGAAGTGTCCGTCAGTTCAACGCCCGGTAAAGGCTCGACTTTTTCCGTCGAACTGCCGCAAATCAGTCCGAAATCATAAATCTTCTCCGACCCGCGCTTATTTGTGGTAGAATAAAGCGCATCAAAACATTGGTTCAAACGCGAATCCGTGAAAAGCCGATTCGTTCTCATCTTTCTGTTTGAAGGAGAAAATTTGTGATGGAACTGATTGTTGGTCAAAAAGTCGCTTACCCGAATCAGGGTGTTTGTTTGGTCGAACACATCGAACGCAAAACAATCGGCGAAATACCGATGAAATTCTACGCGCTGCGGGTTCTGCGCGACGATTCGATTATTTTCGTGCCGATGGCGAACGCCGCGACGGTCGGCATCAGACCCGTGATTACTTCACGGCAATACCGGCTGTTAAAAGATAAATTGGCTGATGACTTTGAAACGATTTCGAGCGATTGGAAAATTCGTTCGCGCGAGTTTCACTGGAAATTACAATCGGGCGATGTTTTTGAAGCGGCAGACGTTCTCAAAAAACTGACGTTTTTAAGTTACGAGAAAAAACTTTCGTTCCGCGAACAAACCTTTTTGGAAAAAGCCCGATTTCTGGTCGTTTCAGAAATCATCAACGCCGGTTTAGCCAAAGAAGACCGCATCGAAGGCAAAATAAATCAACTAATCGCCAACGCCTGCCACAAACATCTGGTCATTCAGCCGCGAGTGGCGACGGTGCATTAGGAAGGGATGAGGGATGAGGGATAAGGGATGAATAAGTTTTTCAATCCTCTTTGCTTCATCCCTTATCCCTTAGAATAGCTTGCTCGAACGACAGTTTTGATGTTTCCGCGCACGTTAAAATCGCCTTCGAGTTCGATTCGCAGCGGGTCGCACGCCTTTGTGAAATCTTCGATGATGACGTTGATTAAATGCTCGTGAAAAATTTTCACTTCACGAAACGAATTGATATACATTTTCAAACTTTTCAACTCGATGCAGCGTTCGTTCGGAACGTATTTCAATTTTAACGTGGCAAAATCGGGAAAATCCGAAAACGGGCAAATCGCCGTAAATTCAGGGATTTCAAAGTCAATCCAAATTTCGCGCCCGACGAATTCGTATTTAAAAGTGTCGAGCGGATAAAGATTCATCTCATCGCACAGAGTCGAGCGGATGTCTAAGTTTTGCTGATTGGTCGGTTGTAAATTCACAGTATCTGACATAACAATTTTTCAAATAAAATTTAAGGTTCAAAATTTAAGATTTAGAATTTTGAGTCGAGTTTTTAGTATTTCAATTTCTTCGCCGTCGCCAAATCCTTCACGCCCAAATTTTGCAGTTCCGCCAATAAATTAACGAAAATATGCGCGGTGGCGCGGGCATCGTCCGAAGCGCGATGATGATTGATGAGCGCGACCGAATAATAGTTTGCCAGCGTGTTGAGCCGGTGATTTTCGACGTTTGGATTTAAGCGGCGCGACAATTTAACCGTGCAGAGCGACGGGTTTCCGACGCGATAATTTTCATAAACTCTGCCGATTTCGTGATTCAAAAAACGCATATCGAAATGCGCGTTGTGCGCCACGAGAACCGAATCGCCGATAAAATCTAAAAAGTCGGCGGCGATTTCGCAGAACTTCGGCGCGGTTTTGACCATCCGGTCGGAAATTCCGGTCAACTGCGTAATAAACGGCGGAATCGGCGTTTCCGGGTTGACCAGAGTTTGAAATTCTTCGGCGACTTTGCCATTTTTGACGCGATACGCGCCGATTTCCGTCACGCGGCACGGCGGCGATTTCGCGCCCGTCGTTTCCAAATCGAAAACGACGAATTCCGTGTCGTCGAATTTGCGAAGTTCACAGCCCGATTCGATAAGTTCCAAAATATCTTCATTTAACTGTAATCGCGGGTCGGCTGCAACTAAATCAGAAACGAGCAACTTGGCTAAATCCGGCGCGGGCTTATTGATTTTCATCACGAAATCAACGACCTTAACAGCGGACGCGCGACCGCCGACGGATTGCAGAAGTTGAATCGTTTCGCTAATTAGTAGAGAATCGGAAATTAAGTTAGGATAAGGCGGCATCTCAGAACTTATTCTAACGATAAAATTCCAAATCGCCAATTGAAGCGGCGTTAAAGAGGATTTTTAAGGCTTATGAAAGAAGAAAATATAAAAGTTGTCGAAGCGTATCTGAACGCTTTGCGCGTCAAAGATTTGTCGCTCGCACCGTTTGCCGACGATTTGGAATTTGAAGATTCGGTCGCCGGAAAAGGCAGCGGCGCGGAAAATTTCAAAGCGTTTTTAGAAGGATTTCTGGCGGCGATAAACGATGTCAAAACGATTCAACATATTTGCGAAGACGATTACGTCGCTACACATTGGGAAGTTGATACGGTTTTCGGCATAATTCCGATTTTGGAAAAATTCCGCATCAAAGACGGAAAAATCGCCGAAGCCATCGGCTATTTCGACCCCAGACCGATTCTCGGATGAGAGTTAAGAAAGACTAGAAGTCTGGAAAGAATCGGAAGTCTGGAAAGGAAATGCAAAACTTCCTAGACTTCCGAGACTTCCCCGACTTTCCAGACTTTCCAGACTTCCCAGACTTCCCGGACTTTATGAATTCAAATCAAATTCTCGAACATTTTCGCCAGACCGACGCGCTTTTGGAAGGACATTTTATCTTGTCGAGCGGTTTGCATAGCCCGCAATATCTGCAATGCGCGTTGGCTTTGCAGTATCCGATGGACGCGGCGAAATTCGGCAGAGCGATTGCCGAACAATTTATTGAAGCGAAAATCGAAACCGTCGCATCGCCCGCGATTGGCGGTTTGGTCATCGGCTACGAAGTCGCCAAAGCGTCAAACGTCCGCTTCATCTGGACGGAACGCGAAAACGGCGTGATGACGTTGCGGCGCGGTTTTTCAGTCAAAGAAAACGAACGAATTTTAGTCGTCGAAGATGTCATTACGACCGGCGGTTCGACGCGCGAATGTATCGCGGCATTGGAATCGCGCGGCGCAAAAATCGTTGGCGCGGCTTCGATCATTGACCGCTCAAACGGCGCGGCTGATGTCGGCGTTCCGCGAATTTCTCTAGTCAGTTTGGATGTTCCGAGTTATCAGCCGGGAGATTGTCCGTTGTGCGCGAACGGCGAAATTGCAGTAAAACCCGGCAGTAGAAAATGAACGATTCTACTTAAGCGGAAATGTTTTTATTCTTGTCGCCAACAGCGACGGACAATATAGCATAGGGTGAAATGAGCAATAGCGAATGCAACCCTATGTTGATTCGGCAATTCCGTCGCTCGCTGAAAGTGAGCAACAGCCCACGAGTTGTTCGACGCTTTCAGCGTCGGAAAGACGTTTGTTGCATTCATAGGGTTGCACTCACTAGCGTTCGTTTAACCCTATGCTATATTGTTTCTCGCCTTTGGCGACGAAGGCAAAAATCGCACAAGGATAAGTAATCAAATGATTTGCAAGTAATTTTATGGAAAAAATGACGGAAGGTGAAAGGCTGGAATTAAAAGAAATTTATCTGCAAAGGCTGGAAAACATTAACAGAAATCGTTCCAAGCCGTTGATTGAAAATATCAAAGAGGCTTTTCTAAATGTTCCATATTCGGGAGACGGAAATCTTGTCAGCACTCCCAAACATCGCGCCGAATGCGAAGAGTGTCAAGGGATTTATAATTATTTTGTCGGTAAAACTTGGGAAGAAACACTTGATAAAAAATATTACGACTGGCTCGACCACGGTCAATCCTTCTTTCTACCGTTGGCTTGGCAGTATTATCTTCCGGCATACTTGATTCAAAGAATTAACGGAGAATCATTTTCAACTCTTTACTTTCTACCGAACGAAGACCCTGAATTGGTTGAATTCGAGGAAAATCGAATCAATCTTTTAACTTCTCGTCAATGCGATGTAATAATCGAATACTTAAAAATCCCTGACGAACTCGGACAGGGACTTGTTATTTATGAAGAGTATAAAATTTTAGAAACCTTAAATTATTGGAAGGAAAATTATCGAAACGCTCTTGCCAAAGAACAAAACACGAACGAATGAATTTTAAGTTACTTCTACAATACGACGGCACGGATTTTCACGGCTGGCAGGTGCAGGACGGACAGCGCACGGTGCAGGGCGAACTCGAACGAACCATCAGCCTTTTGGAAGACGCGGACACCGTGAAAGTCATCGGTTCAGGGCGCACGGACGCGGGCGTTCACGCCGAAGGTCAGGTGGCAAATGTGCGTTTGAATCGCACCTTTACGCCCGAACATTTGCGGATGGCGATTAACGGCAATTCGCGGCGCGATGTGCGGGTCATCAG
>JAJAYR010000038.1 GCA_026786155.1 Pyrinomonadaceae bacterium | reverse complement strand
TCGCTAAACAGTTGGCTGTGATTATAAAGTTTTCACCGCGAAACCGCAAAAATCCGAACTTTTCAAATATGTTTGCGATAAATTTCCCGAATCCGCGTTTTCACGAATTTACCGAATGGGTTTCGTTCGGCGAATTTTTCTACAACGCCCGCGACATCATCGGCTTCGGCGGCGAAATGACGATTGAAAATTTGCGCTCCGCTTATCGCGGCGGCATTTTCCCGTGGGGAATCGAGAATTTGCCGCTGCCGTGGTTCTGCCCGGAACTTCGCGCCGTTCTCGAATTTTCGGATTTGCACGTTCCGAGATCGCTGAAAAAAGAACGCAAAAAAACGGATTTCACTTTTACGATTGATAAAGATTTTCGCGCCGTCATCGAAAACTGCTCGCGCATTGAACGCGCTCACGAAAAGGGAACGTGGATAAACAAAGAATTTATCGAAGCCTACTGCCGGTTTCACAAGGCGGGCGACGCGCACAGCGTCGAAGTTTGGGACGCATCCGGCGCACTCGTCGGCGGACTTTACGGCGTGGACGCGGGCGGCGTTTTCTGCGGCGAAAGTATGTTTCACCTCGCCTCGAACGCCTCCAAACTGGCTCTGCTTTTTTTAATCGAACATTTGCAGACGCACGGCGCAACGTGGCTCGACACGCAGGTGATGACTCCGCATTCTGAAGTTTTCGGCGCGAAGGAAATTCATCGCGCGAAGTTTTTGGATAAACTGGAAGCGACGCAGAGATTACAGTTAAAACTTTTTTGAAATTATGAGTTTTGGAGAAAAATAAAATGCCGCATCGTGAAAGAAAAAATATCCGCGCCGGATTAAAAGTCGCCATTGTTCTGAAACAAGACCAGCGCACCGGCAAACAAACCGTCGGCATCGTCAAAGATTTGCTGACCAATTCGGGCAATCATCCGTACGGCATCAAAGTTCGCCTGACCGACGGGCAAGTCGGGCGTGTGCAGGAAATTTTGGTGGAAGATAAATGAATAATTTTCTAATTTACGGCGCGAACGGTTACACGGGCGAACTTATCGCGCGTGAGGCGGCGCGGCGCGGGTTGAAACCGATATTGGCGGGGCGAAGTCAGAATAAAATCGAACCGCTGGCGAAGGAATTGAATTTAACCTGTCGCACGTTTTCGCTCGAAGATAAAAAATCGCTCGAATATACGTTGAAAGAAGTTGATTTCGTCATCCATTGCGCCGGACCATTTTCGCTGACAGCGCAAAAAATGGTCGAAGCGTGTCTGCGTCTCGGCAAACATTACACGGACATCACGGGCGAAATCGCGGTTTTTGAAGCGATGGCGAAACTTGACGAGTCAGCAAAAAAAGCCGGAATTATGATTATGCCGGGCATCGGTTTCGATGTCGTGCCGTCGGATTGTTTAGCTCTGCATCTGAAAAATCTTTTGCCGACGGCGACGAGTTTGACGCTGGCTTTTCACGGTTTGGGCGGCATTTCGCACGGGACGCGGGCGACGATGACGATGAACATTGGCGCGGGCGGCGCGATTCGCCAGGACGGTGAAATCACACGAGTTCCCGCCGCTTATCGAACGCGCGAAATAAATTTTGGCGACGCGACGAAAACCGCCGTAACGATTCCGTGGGGCGACGTTTCGACGGCGTTTTATTCGACTGGAATTCCGAATATCGAAGTTTATACGGTCGTGCCGGAAGCGAATTTGAAAATGCTGAAACTTAGCCGCTATCTCGGCTGGCTTTTGCAGACGAAACCCGTTCAAAGTTATCTGCAAAATCAAATTCCCGAAGGCGGACCGAACGAAAAAGCGCGAAAAAACGGCAAAACTTATCTGTGGGGCGAAGCGTCCGAGGAAAAAGGAAATAAGGTTGAAGCGCGTCTGATTTGTCCCGAAGGCTACACGACGACTGTTTTAACCGCGCTGAAAATCGCCGAAAAAATATCGGCAGGGAATTTCTGCGCCGGGTTCCAAACGCCCGCCAAATGTTACGGCGCGGATTTGATTTTGGAGATAGAAAATACGGAAAGACAGGAAGATAGCAGGAACGTCAGAACCGTGAGCGATAACGACCGACTGAAAAGAGATGAATAATTTCAGCCGGTCGCTACCGCTCACGGTTCTGACCGACATTTTCCTTGACGATAATTTCGCCGTTCGGCATTTCATAAACGATTCTGCCGTTGCGCCAATAGATATTCGGCAAACCTAAACGATGATTTTCTTCCTGCGCCCGGCGGACGGCGCGGTTGCCGATGCGGACGGTTTCCATTGTTTGTTCGTAAGTTTCACGGCTTATTTCAGGCTTTTTCATAAATTTCTTTCTTGAAAATTTGGAATAAATTTTCGTCAACTACCAAAAATTCGTCTTTTTCGCCGAACGCGATTTCTTGGAAATTTCTCTCCGAATTATAAATCAAACTCCAGCGCGTGGCGAGATTTCTGTAAGTGTTCCAAAAGTTTTCCTTTCCGCGCCGAAAACGTCTTCGCACATCTGCTTCGGGAACGAAATGCCCGCCTTTTTTCACTCTTTCGGCAATGCGTTCAATCAAAATTTCCGGCGATTCGGCGAACAGAAAAATGATTCTCATCGTGTAATCTTCGGCTTTCGGGCTTTCGATAAACTTTTGTAAATAACGACCCGCGAGTGTGCTTTCGATGAGCAGCGATTGGTTATCGGCGACGGCTTTGTGCAGGTTTTGAAAGAACAATTTTCCCGCGCTGATTTTCTTTCCCGCCGGATTTTCCGCCGAAAGACTTTTGGCGATTTCATCGGCGTTCAGAAATTCATAATCGTATTCCTGCAAAAAAGCGCGGGCGAACGTCGTTTTGCCGACACCGTTGGCGCCGGCGATAATAACTAACTCTTTTGACATCGCTTCGGAAAATAATCGTCTTTTTTATCCGCGTTTCTTATCAGGTCGCGCTTTAATCGCCGTGCTTGGTTTATTTGAAGAACTTTCCGCTTTGAATTCTTGCGAGGCGGCTGATTCTTCCGAGGCTTTGGCATTTGCCAAAAGTTTGGAATCGTTCAGTATTTTTAACGCGGCTTTGGCGTTTTTGCTCAATCTTTTTTTCTCTTGTGCCATTTTATTTTTCCTTTTATAATTATCAATTTTTCACAATCCAACCGCCGCCGATACACTCTTCGTCGTCGTAGAAAATCGTCGCCTGTCCGGGCGTGATGGCGCGTTGCGGTTCGTCGAAAACGATTCGGGCGCGATTTTCCGGCAGAGCATAAATCGTCGCCTGCGCCGGTTCGTGGCGGTAACGGACTTTGACAGCGGCGCGAACGGGTTCGTTTGGCTCGTCAAAAGCGACCCAATTAACACCTTTCGCGGTAAATTCCAGACAGTCTAATTCTTCGGCTTCGCCCGCGATGATTTGATTTTTGGCGCGTTCGATTTGCACGACGTAAAGCGGTTTTTCGTGCGCGATTCCAAGCCCGCGCCGCTGTCCGATGGTATAGCGATGAATTCCCGAATGTTCGCCGATTTTTTCGCCTTGTTGGTTGACGATTTCGCCGCCTTTCGGCAGTTTGTCCGCGCGGTCTTCGTGCGTTAGATAGCGGTCAATAAAGCCCGAATAATCGCCGTCGGGAACGAAGCAGATTTCCTGCGATTCCTTTTTTTCGGCGACGTAAAGATTTGCATCACGGGCGATGTCGCGGACTTCTGATTTCAGCATTTCGCCGAGCGGAAAATAGGCGCGGGAAAGTTGGTCTTGCGTCAATTCCCACAAAAAATAGGTTTGGTCTTTCCAATGATTTCTGCCGCGAAACAAACGGTAACGATGCGCCGCTTCGTCGTATTCGACTCGCGCGTAATGTCCGGTGGCGACTTTATCGCAATCCAAACTCTGCGCCAATTTGTCGAGCGAGGCGAATTTCAGACGCGAATTACAGGCGACGCACGGAATCGGCGTTTCGCCGTTCAGATAATCTTCGACGAAAGGTTTGACGACCGATTCCTCAAAATCTTTTTCGAGATTAAGAACGTAAAAAGGCATTCCCAAACTTTCCGCGACGCGCCGCGCATCATAAACGTCGTCGAGCGAACAGCAGCGCGACGGCAGCGAATCGCCGTTTTCGTCAACCGAAATGCCGCGCCGCTGATTCCACAACTGCATCGTGAAACCGACGAGTTCGTGTCCCTGTTCTTTAAGAAGTGCCGCCGCGCTTGACGAATCAACACCGCCGCTCATTGCTACTGCGATTTTCATAACATCTATTATAACTAAAGAAAATTTAACAGGATCGGCAGGATAAGCAGGATTAAGAACCAGAACGCCGCGAACGCACTTTAAAACTTATCCTGTAAATCCTGTAAATCCTGTTAAATTCTTTCTTTTATCGCGGAACTTCGACCGTTTTGAGAATATCGGAAATCACCATATCGTTGGTTGCGCCGTCAAGTTCGGCTTCGGCGCGTAAGGCTAAACGATGACGCAGAACCGGCGCGGCGACATCGCGCACGTCGTCGGGAGTCGGGAAATCGCGCCCGCGAATCGCGGCTAATGCCTTTGAACATAATAATAATGCGACCGAAGCGCGTGGACTTGCGCCGTAGAGAATCGTCGGATGGGTGCGCGATTTTCGCACGATTTCGACGATGTATTTTTGAACTCCGGCTTCCATTCGCATCGCTTTAACTTCGGCGCGGCAGTTTTGAATAGACATTTCCGGCGGCAGCGGCACGAGTTCGACCTGCTCGAATTGACGGGCGTTAAAGCCCGCGTCCCAACGCGAAACGATTTCGAGTTCCGCGTCCGCGTTCGGATAATCAATCAGAATTTTCATCAAAAATCTGTCCAACTGCGCTTCGGGCAGCGGGTAAGTTCCTTCGTATTCAATGGGATTTTCCGTCGCTAAAACCGTGAATAATGGCGCAAGCGGATAGCGTTCGCCGTCAATCGTCGTTTGCCGTTCTTCCATCGCTTCGAGCAGCGCGGCTTGCGTTTTCGGCGGTGTGCGGTTGATTTCGTCGGCTAACAAAATATCCGTAAAAATCGGACCTTGGCGCAAGGAAAATTCCGACGACTGCATATTGAAAACATTCGTGCCGGTAATATCGGACGGCATCAAATCGGGCGTGAACTGAATCCGCGAAAACTGTGCGCCGATAATGTTCGCCAAAGTTTTGACGGTCAAAGTTTTCGAAGTGCCGGGAACGCCTTCCAAAAGCGCGTGTCCTTCGGCGAGAACGGCGACGAGAATTTGTTCGATAACTTCGTCCTGCCCGACAATGACTTTGCCGAGTTCGTTCGTGATATGTGCAACGGTTGTTGGTGTGTAAGTCAGCATTATTATTTTTTTGTCTGGGAAACAAACCAAAGATACGAAAAATTTAGATTTTTATTTTAGTTTCTTTGGTGTGTTTAGGAGTCAAATATTTATTTTTAGCCTGTGCAAATTAT
>JAJAYR010000037.1 GCA_026786155.1 Pyrinomonadaceae bacterium | reverse complement strand
CTTAAACTAATTTCCGACCAAACCTTTATAAAGCTCCGAAATCGGGCGGTCTTTTTTCAAACCGAACTTTTGCGGATTGCCCGCGACGATGCCCGCCGCGAAAAATCGCACGACCTGTTCGCGCTGTTTAGCATCCTGAATAACTTTCCAGAAATCCGAGCGGTCGGCGGGCAGCGTCGCCTTCCAAATGTTGGCTTCCTGCGGCGATTTGCCGAACGCCGCGACGCTGTAAATGACATCGCCTTCAAACACTTCCAGCACCAGCGATTTTAAGTAAAGCGAAACGGCTTTCGACGCGCAGTTCTGCGCCGCGTCCGACAAAGTTTCCGTTCCGCACAAACCGTTGAAACCGTTTTCGGCGACAAATTTTTGATTCATCTGCCACAAACCTTCGTCCGCGCCGTTTTTCTGCGGCTTAAATTGGCTGCGGCTCATCGCCAGAACGAATCCGAGCGGCGCGTCCAAATTTCTTTCCTGCACAAAAGCGACGCTGATGACATCCTTATAAGCCGCCGCTCTGCCGAAATATCCGTCAGCCGCGTACTCGCCGGTTTTCTTCTGCACTTCCTGCAAAAACTGCGCGTCGAATTTGTAATTGAAGGTTCCCGAAAATTCTTTAATCAGATTTTTCGACATCTCCTGCGCGTCACCGCCCGAAACTTTCGCTCCGCTTTTCGTCGGTGTCGGCGTTGACTTGACGGCGACTTCTTCGGGCGTTGGAGTCGGCGTGGCGATTTCGATAGTTTCAAATTGGAGGGCAATTTCGGTCGGCTGAACAATTTTATTGCCTTCCGCGTCTTCCAAAACGATTTGCAGCGATTGCAGATTGCCGTTGGCGAGTTCGGGAAATTGTTTCGGGTCGAGTTTGGCGGTAAAAGGCTGTTCGGTCGCGCTCGCAAACTCTTCGCCGTTGATTAAAAAAATCGCCCGTTCCGCACATTCGCCGTTTTCCGTTTCGACTTCGATTTCCGTTTCCTCGGTAATTGTTTCCTGATTATCGGGTTTGACGATGACGGCTTTGGCTTCGCATTTGGTCGAACCCGAATAAGAATAAATGCCCGCGCCGACCGCGCAGATCACTGCTAAACCGACGGTCGCGCCCGCAATGCCGAGCATCAGCGGCATTTTCGACTTCGATGTCGCTTTGGCATCGCTGGTAACTTCGGCGGCTTCCTTTTTCTCGGTTTCATCAGCGGCGACAACGGGCGAATCTTCGCGCTGTGTCGCCGCCGAAGTTTCTTCCGTTTTCTTTTCGCCCAGCGATAACACGGCTTTGCTCGTGCCGCCGAGCCGAATTTCATCGCCGTCTTTAAGTTTTTTATCGTCTTTGACCGCTGCGCCGTTTAAAGTCGTGCCGTTGCTGCTGCCGAGATCAATCAGCCAAAAATCGCCGTCGCGCCATTCGATTTCGGCGTGATAACGCGAAACATTGGAATCCGAAGCAAACGAAACATTGTTATCGGTCGTGCGTCCGAGCGTCGTTACGCCCTGCCCCAAAACGATTTCCTGATCGCTAAATTTTAGTTTCGCGTCCGCCATCGTAGATTTTATTTTTTTAATTTGTTCAAAACAAATGTTTCGATAATCTCTTCGTTATCATTCAGATTCTGGTTCACGATTCGCACGCCGAACAGCGTATCGCCGCCTTGCGAAACCAAATCCTGCTTGGAATCTTCAATCAAATCAATCAAAGTTTTAGTCGGGAATTTTCCCGTCGTCATCAAGTCTTTGAGATTAACGCGGCTGTTTTTCGCGGCATCCGGCAAATCGAGCAACTGGTCGCGCGTAAAAATCAGCGTGAAGTATTCCTTCGCGGCTTCGTCGTATGGAAAAAGCGTCAAGGCGCAATCTCTCTGATTCGGAATCACATCTTTCGGGCAATTATTCGGAATCACATACTCGTAATTTGCCGCAATAAGATTTTTGCCGCTGTTGACAATCTTTGACGGAAAGATAATTTCACCGTCTTCTTCGGGCGACTTCTGGCGAATAATATACAGATAGCCGCGCTGGTTCGCTTTGACCGATAAACGCAAACGGTCTTTTTGGGTAAAACTCGCCAGCGGATTAAATTCCGATTCGCTGCCGTCTTTATTAACCAAAAGCAGTCGCAACTGAATTGCCAGAAGCGGTTCTTCGATTTTTTTGACGACCTGTTTCGGCGCAGACATTTTCACCTTTCCGGTCATTGCCGCCGTTTTTCGATAATTCCGGCGGCTTTTCTTTTCGACCCGCACAATCGAAACGCGGCGGGTGAAATCAATCTTTTTCGGCGCGGGCTTGGCTTTCGGTCGAATTGTTATTGGGGCTTTTTGTTTGACGATTAGAACTTCGTCCATCTGAGCGAAAACATTTCCGGCGCAGGAAAACAATAAAAGCAGGATGAGCGCGATAAGAGACGTTTTTCCGATAACCGCTGGTTGATTCATAAATAGTGTTTTCCGATTCAAGTTTTTTGACGAAATAAAGTCAATTATTTGCTTTGCGATTGCAAAACCTCTCTGACGGCGGGCGCGTCGGCTGAGACGGCGCACCGAAAGCCGATAATCGCGGCGACGAGTTTTTCGTCGTCCTCGCCCGAAGCGATGTCCGGCGAGATGTAGATTCTTTTCGTAGTTTTCAAACTGTCCATTGATTTCGAGCCGAAATGACCGCCGCGCACGACGCGATTTTTCTCGCCGAATTCAGGATTGGTCGCCGTCCCGTTCGGATACGGCTGGAAAAAAGCATCCACCCATTCCAGCACATTGCCCGCCATATCCAGTGCGCCGCACGAACTCGCGCCGCCGGAAAACTTGCCGACATCGGAAATCGAAGTCAATCCGAACGCGACATCGCTTTTTTGAAAATCATCGCCCCACGGAAACGCGCGTTTCTTTTGCGCCGATTCGTCCCACGACGCGGCTTTTTCCCATTCTTCTTCGGTCGGCAGGCGTTTTCCCGCCCATTCCGCGTAAGCCTTCGCATCGGCAAACGATACGCCGACCACCGGTGCGTTCGGGCG
>JAJAYR010000036.1 GCA_026786155.1 Pyrinomonadaceae bacterium | reverse complement strand
TAAAAATGCGTTTGCCGAAGGTGATGCCGTGAACGCCGATTAGATCGGTCAAAATGCCGGTGAATCGTCCGGCGTAGAAATAAATTACGGGCAGCCGAAAACTTTCGTCGTCGAGGTATTCACGAAAAAACGCTTCGAGTTTTTGATGAGAAGCGGCGGCAAGTTTCATTTTAGTTGGTGCGTCTGTCAGAACGCGCAAGTGTGAGCGTGCGGCTTCCACTTGCGCTCAGAAGAAGCCACGCGCTCACGCTTGCGCGTTCTGACTCGCTCAGAAAATTTCACGGACTCTGCGAAACGTCCAGCAGCCAGATGTCCGATTCGCTCGAATGAGCCGTGTAATAAAGCAGTCGCCCGTCGCGGCTGACGAACGAAGAGTTAATGATTTCCGGCAGGTGAGAGAAAATTTCCTTTATTTTTTTCGTTTCGCTGTCGGCAAGGAAAATTTTGTTTTCACTTTCAAAAACGATGCGGCGACTGTCGGCGAGCCACGACGGAAGAGTATTAGAACTTTCTATGTTTTCTACGATTCGTTCAAGACGTTTTGTTTCAAGCGAATAAACGGCGATGGCGCGTTCGCCGAGCGGAAGAGTTCCGAGTAGTTTTTTGCCGTCCGGCGACCAATCCCAGACGACGAAATTACTGCTGATTTCCGGCGGCAAAACTCTTTGCGGCGCTTGCTGCTCTTCCCAACTTTTCGTCAAATCAATCAGATACGGCTGAAAATTATTTGTATAAATTAAACTTTTGCCGTCGGGCGACCAGTTGGGAAATCCCGAACTGAATTTAGGCGTGTATTGAAAAGTAACTTGCCGCAGATTGCTGCCGTCGGCATTACCAACCCAAATTTCAGTGCCGACATTTCGGTCGGATGTGAAAGCGATTTGTTTGCCGTCGGGCGACCAGCGCGGATAGCGGTCAAACGGCGCGTCGTTCGTTACGTCGCGCCAATTTGTGCCGTCGCGGTTGACGACCACGATGTCGTCCTGCGTGCGGCGCGTCTGGCGCATCACAAACTGCTTGCCGTCGGGCGAAAGCTCCGCCCGCACAATCACGCGGTCGCCGCGCGTGATCCAAAACCAATCGCCGATTGTTCGTTCCGCTTTCGAGTCAAATTCGATGCCTTGAAGATTCGATTGATTGTCGGTTTGAACGTAAATCATCCGCCTGCCGTCGCGCGAGAAATTAAGATGCCGGCTGTATTTCGACGGCATATTGACCGGCTCCGGCGCGGACAAAACTTCGCCCGTCGTCTGATTGATCGAGACGTGCCAGAAATTAACATTGCCGCCTTTGTCCGAAACAAAATATAAAAACCCGCCGTCGGGCGACCAGACCGGATTCCAATTCGATGTGCCGAAATCTTTGGTTATGATAACCGGCTCGCCGCCGCCTGCGGGAATCGTGGCGATGTCGCGCCTGCCCAGATTTTCCGGGTAAAACCAATACGCGATGCGCCCGCCGTTCGGCGACCAGGCGGGAAACGTCGCGTCTTCTTTGAGCAATTCGCGTTTCGCGCCGGTTTCGACGCTGATAATCCACAGACGGTTATTGAGTCCCGTGCGAACGCTCGGCGCGGCAAGCCCGAACGTGCCGACGACGATTTCTTTGCCGTCCGGCGACCACGACGGATGATAGCCGAAGTCGGCGACGCGGCGCAGATTTTCGCCCGACGCGCCCATCACGTAAATGCCTTTCGGCTCGCGCTCCGAGCGAAAAGCGATTTGTTCGCCGTCGGGCGAAAACGCGGGCTGCGTGTTGGCGGCGACTGAATCCTTTGTCAGGTTGGTTGCGTTCTTCCCGCCGACGCGCTGGATGAAAATGTCAAATTTCCCGCCCTCGTCAGAAGCGTAAACGAAGGATTTTCCGTCCGGGGAGAGCGACGGAAAATATTCCGTTCCCTGCCGCTCGGTCAATTGAATGTTCGTCGCCTTGCTCCAATCAATCGCGTTTGCCGACTTTTGTCGAAAAGCAAAAAGCCAAATTCCCGAACCGATTAAAGTAAAAAGTAAAAAGGCAAAAGGCAAAAGTAAAAAAATCCTTTGCGCCTTTGCGCCTCTGCGCCTCTGCGTTAAAGAACCACTTCGCAAAGACGGCGACGAATCAATCTCGCGCCGCACGCGCTTCAAATCGGCGCGTAAATCCGACGCGGTTTGATAGGAAACGTCCGCGTCTTTTTCCAAAGCCTTGCTCAAAATCGCGTCGAGTCCGGCGGGAAGTTTTTCATTCGATTCGGAAACGAGCGGCGGCTCTGCCGATAAAATTTTTTGAAACGTGGCTTGTCTCGAATCGCCTTTGAACGGATTGATACCCGTCAGCATTTCGTATAAAACCACGCCGACGCTCCACAAATCTGTGCGGTGGTCAACCTTATCATCGCTCACCTGTTTGGGCGACATATAGGCGGGCGTGCCGATAATTACTCCTTTCAGCGTATAATTTGAAAGGTTTTGCTGAAATTCGGAGTGTTCCGTCAACTTCGCCAACCCGAAATCGAGAACTTTAACGAAACCGTCGGGACGCAGCATGATATTTTCCGGTTTAATGTCGCGGTGAATGATTCCGGCTTTGTGCGCCGCCGCCAACGCCTCACAGGTTTGTGAGATAATCGAAAGCGTTTGTTTGAGGGTAACGCCGCGATTTATCAACTCTCTGACGGTTTCGCCCTCGACGTATTCGGTGGCGATATAATTTACGCCGTCCGCGCTTCCGACATCGTAAATCGTGACGATATACGGGTGATTCAAAGCGGAAATCATC
>JAJAYR010000035.1 GCA_026786155.1 Pyrinomonadaceae bacterium | reverse complement strand
TTATCGTCGTGCCGTATGACATTCCGCGCCGTCAGGCGGCGACGTATTTTCCCGAAACAAACGTGCTTGTGCCAATCGGTTCGGTCGCCGACAAAAGCCACACGCCGGTTTCAAAGTTCGTCATTATCACAATTGCGCCGACGACTGAAACCGCCGGGAAATTCGATTACGAATACGTTGACGGACACGCCCGCGCCGCGCAAGTGGCGATGACGCGAAAATCTGCTAAAGCGGGCGTTTTCAGCCGCGTCAATTTGCGGTCCGTCGTCGGTATGGCAACCGTCGCCGTCATTGTCGGCGGCACGATTCGGGCGTTATGCGGCAAGCCTTGAAAATCCTTTTGTTTTAACGGGAAAATAACAAAGAAGTCCCGGTATTGCTTTTAATTCGATGAAAATCAATTTTGTCTTTTGCCCGCCATATCAAGCCCGACCGCCGCGACTAAAATCGAACCTTTGATAATTTCCTGCATAAAATCGCGCACATTCAAAAGCGACATTCCGTTATCCAAACTCGCCATAATCAACGCGCCCAAACACGCGCCGAAAATCGTGCCGCGTCCGCCCATCAGACTCGCGCCGCCGATGACACACGCCGCAATTGCGTCGAGTTCCTTTAAAACTCCGGCATCCGGCGATGCGCTGCCGACCCGCGCCGTGAAAATGATTGAGGCGATGCCGGTTAACGCTCCGAGCAGCGCGAAAACTTTTAAGATGTTGCGTTTGTTGTTAATTCCCGAAAGCCGCGCCGCGTCCGCGTTGCCGCCGATGGCGTAAAGATAGCGTCCGAAAGTCGTGTGGTTGGTGATAAAATAGCCGAGCAGAGCGACCGCCAGCAAAATCAAAACCGGAATCGGCACACCGGCATAAGCGTTCATTTCATAAATAAAAATGATGATGGCGGCAATCGGCAGCAGCGATTTGAGAATTTCTCTGGTCGCGCTCGTTTCGCCGGTTTCGTCGTATTGTTGGCTGGTTTTGATTTTTTTGAAGGTCATCAGCAAAACAAACAAAATTGCTATGCCCGCCAAAATCCAGCCGAGATTCGGCGCGATGTAACTTTGCCCGAACGCTTTGAAAGTCGCGTCGGCGACCGGAACAGTTTGGCTTTCGGTAACGGCTTTGACCGCGCCGCGCCACGCCAGCAAGCCGCCGAGCGTGACGATAAACGCGGGAATGTTAAAATACGCCGTCAAACTTCCCTGAAAAACGCCGATTGCCACGCCGACCGCGATTGCCGCCAGAATCGAGGGTGCAAGTCCGTAACCCTGCGTCATCCCAATCGCCGCGATGCCGCCCGCCAAACCAAGCACCGAACCGACCGACAAATCAATCTGTCCGGCGACGATGATCATCAGCATTCCGACCGCCAAAATTCCGGTAACGGAAGTTTGCAGCATCAGATTGGAAAGATTGCGCGGTGTCAGAAAAATGCCGCCGGTCTGCCAGTAAAAGAAAAGCCAAATCAAAATCATCGCGCCGAGCATCGTGTAAGCGCGAAGCGATGATGTTTCTATTTTAAATCCGGTTTTTTCTGTTATTTCACTCATTTTTTTTATGGTTCGAGCGGTATCATTTCGTCAAAAATTTGCTGAATATCTCTTGAGCCGTGAAGCACACGCACGATTTCAATCCCGAAATCAGTTTCCCGGTAAAAAATTATATACTTGCCAGCCGGAAAACTTCGCAAACCGATTAGCAAGTCGTTTCTTTCGATGCCGAGTTGTGCGAAGGTTAACAATCGCGGAAACTTGCTGGTAATTTGCTTCAAAACTTTTTCGGCAGTTTGTTCGCTCGTCTCTGAAAAATAAACCCAAATTTCTTCCAGATCGGTCAAGGCTCGTTCGGAAAACTTGATTCTGACGGATTTCGGAACAGTCAAATCATTCATTTGCCGTTCCTCTTCGCTTCAAGTTTCTTTTGACCGCGTTTTTTCACTTCTTGAAAAATATCTTCTTCGGTGTAAAACGACTGCGATCTTCCTGCATTCAAATCTTCTACGCCGAGCATAATTTCCGCTTTTAGTTCTTTCAGCCGAATTTGCTTTAATTCTTCCTGCTCCTTTAAAAGCCGTAAACCGTCGCGCACGACTTCGCTTGCCGAATAATACATTCCGCTGGCAACCAGATTGCTGATAAAACTTTCCAATTCTTTTGTTAATGATACATTCATAAAATAAACCCCATTTTTGCAAAAATTTTATCACCAAATAACAATTATTGCTATAAATCGCTACAAAAGAATCTGACAATTTTCAGACGAATACTTTCGATTCGCCGGTTGCGGCAACCATCACTTTTTCCGGCGTAGCTTCGGTTTTGGTAAATTCGCCGGTCAATTTTCCTTCGTGCAGAACTAAAATCCGGTCGGAAAGTCCCATCACTTCCGGCAGTTCGCTGGAGACCATCACAATCGCCAGACCTTCTTTGGCGAGTTTGTTGATTTCCGCGTAGATTTCCTGTTTCGCGCCGACATCAATGCCGCGCGTCGGTTCGTCGAGAAATAAAATTTTCGGGTTGGTTAAAAGCCATTTTCCAAGCACGACTTTCTGCTGATTGCCGCCCGAAAGCGTTCCCGCGACGGTCAAAGGCGAATTTGCCTTGACGTGCAGCGAAGCCATAACTTTTTTGGTAGCAATCGTTTCGCGCGAACGGTTAATTAAAAATGCGCCGGAAATTTGTTTCAAACCGGCGAGCGTCGAATTATCCGTAATCGTCTGTTCGAGCAATAATCCAAAGCGTTTGCGGTCTTCGGTAACGAAACCGATGCCGTTTTTGATGGCTTCCGACGGTGAATCAATTTTCACGGGTTTGCCTTCAACGAAAACATCGCCCGAAACTTTTCCGTTCCAGGCGGCGAAAATTCCCATTAAAAGTTCGCTTCTGCCCGCGCCCATCAAACCGGCGATACCTAAAACTTCGCCTTTTCGCACGGCAAACGAAACGTCGTTCACTAATTTTTTACCGGCGATGTCGAGATCATAGACCGATAAATTTTTGACTTCCAAAACCGTTTCGCCGAAGTCGTGCGAAGTCGTCGGGAAAATATCGCCGACTTCGCGCCCGACCATCAAAGCGATGACTTTAGCGATGGTCAAATCCTTCGCGTCGCTCGTGCCGACGGTTTTTCCGTCGCGCAAAACCGTGATTCTATCGCTCATCTCGAAAACTTCGCCGAGTTTGTGCGAAATATAAATCATTCCGACGCCGCGCGATTTCAAGTCGCGCAAAATTCCGAACAGCGTTTCGACTTCCGATTCGGTCAACGCCGCCGTCGGTTCGTCCAGCACGAGAATTTTCGCGTCCTGCGACAACGCTTTAGCAATTTCGACGAGTTGCTGCTGTCCGATGCCGAGATTGCCGACTTTGGTGCGCGGCGTGATCGGCAAATTCAAATCCTTCAATAGTTTTCCGGCTTTTTGGTAAAGCTGCGCCGAATCAATCACGCCGAACCGCGCCGGTTCTTTCCCCAGAAAAATGTTTTCGCCGACGGTCAATTCTTTGACTAAGGAAAGTTCCTGAAAAATAATGGCGATGCCCGCTTGTTCGGCTTCCCGAATTGTGCTGAATTTCCGCGTTTCATCGTCAACCAGAATATCGCCTGTGTATGTGCCGAACGGATAAACACCCGACAAAACCTTCATCAAAGTAGATTTTCCCGCGCCGTTTTCGCCGACCAGCGAATGAAATTCGCCTGCCTGAAGGTCAAAAGTTACGCCGTCCAAAGCCCGTACGCCGGGAAACTCCTTGACGATGTTTCGCATTTCCAAAAGTGCCATAGGTTTTTAGTTTCTAAGTAATGGTGCAGAATTAGATTTAACGAAAAAGTTTGGAGTTCCAACTTTAGTTGGCTTTTACGTCGGGCAAGAAACCAACTAAAGTTGGAACTCCAAACACATGCCTCCATTTTTGCTCGACTGCTTATCGTAAATCAGCACGACGCAAAGCGGAAATTATTTCGGGATTTCGCATAAACCAGAACCACGATTTGCCGCTTCGCAAATTTTCCGCGCTCAGCAGCGTGATGCCCAAATCAATGCCGATGACGTCGCGGTTCGTCCAGCCGGTTTTCGGGTTGAAAGCGTCGGCGAATCCGTATTTTTTATAAATTTCGTCGCCGTATTTTTCCTTCATTTCACGCAACGCCGCCAGCGCGATGTCGGGCGTGAACATCAGCGAACCTGCCGCCGCGCACGGCACGATTGTTCCGTTCAACGCCGACGGACGCGGCGGTGCGCCCCAGGCGATATAGCCGTTTTCGCTGTCGGAAGCCGTCAAACCCCAAAGGTTTTCCGAGTATGTCGGAAATTCTTTTGAGATGTCAATGAAAAACTGCCTTTGTGCCTGTGTTGCTTTGACTGAATTGTCGAAATAATCAATAAAGGGCGGTCGGCGTTCGCGTCTGCCGCGCAAATCAAGCCACGCCTGCGAATACTGATGAATGAACAGCGGCGTATCGCCCGCCAAAAATTTATACTCGCCGTAACTGATGTAATCGCGCCGCCACGCATACCACGACTGCGGCGAAATCGGATGCGTCGGCGAACCGATTGCCAGAAAATACAAAATCGAATGCTCGCTGTAAGTATTCCAACGACTTTTGATAAATCCGGTTTCGGGATACCAGCCGTGCGATAACAGATAAGCGTCGCCGTTAAGCATCCATCGAAAATCCACGCGCTCGTAGATTTTGGCTGCCAGACGAACGATTTCCGCGTCGTCTCGCAAGCATTGCTTCACGCTCAAAACTCCGCCTAAGAGAAGTGCCGTGTCAATCGAAGAAATTTCGCTCTTCCATCGCCGTTCGCCGGTTTTCGCGTCCATCCAATGATAAAACCAGCCGTTTTTATTGAAGACGCGATTGGCGAAAAAATCGAGCGTTTTGCGGGCGCGTTGTCGGGCATCGGCTTCCGACACCCATTTTCTGTCGGCGGCGATGCACAAACCGCTCAAAGCAAATCCGGTCGAAGCGATGCTGGCAACTTGAAAATGGTCTTCGCCCGCTTTCGGCGCGTCGCCGTTCGTGCGGGCGCGGTCGAGCGTTAAACCCGTTTCGGAATCGGAATGCTCCCAAAAAAACTGAAAAGTCCGACGGCTCAAATCTTCCAGAAAAACTTCGTCCGCCGCCGCTATTTTCGCCGCCGCAATCGCTCTCGCCGGCAGCGAATCTTGATAAACGCGCTTTGTTCCGCTTAATTCAGTTTTTTTTTAACTACCGCCGTTCGGCTGACCGTGAAAGTTTCTTCCAAGCCGCTGTCGGAACTGTTGCCGACATAAACCTTAAAATCACCGTCTTCGAGCGTGGGTTTCAAATCTCTGCCGATAAAACTCAAATCCTTCGGCGTTAAGATAAATGCGACCGTGCGCTTTTCGCCGCTTTTCAAAACAATTCGCTCGAAACCTTTTAGTTCTTTCACGGGACGCGAAAGGCTCGCCGCGACATCGTGAATGTAAAGCTGCACGACTTCCGCGCCGTCGCGCTTGCCCGTATTTTCGACATCAACGCTGACTTTGACGTTTTCAGTCGGTTTTATCTGATTTTTATCGAGCCGCAAATTGCTGATATTAAACTGCGTATAACTCAAACCGTAACCGAACGGATAAAGCGGCGTGTTCGGAACGTCGAGATATTTGGAAGTGTATTTTTCCTTGTCGAGAAACGGTCTGCCGGTCGGCAAAGCGTTGTAATAAATCGGGATTTGCCCGACATTGCGCGGAAAAGTAATCGGCAGTTTGCCGCCCGGATTGACATCGCCGAACAGCACGTCGGCAATCGCGTTGCCGGCTTCCGTTCCGGCAAACCACGTTTCCAGAATCGCGGGCGAATTTTCCGCCACCCAATTGATCGTCAAAGGTCTGCCGTTCATCAAAACGACCGCGTAAGGTTTGCCCGTCGCGTGAATTGCCTTGACCAAATCGAGTTGTTTGCCCGGCAAATCAATGTTTGAACGCGAAGCGGCTTCCGCGCTCATATCGCCGTCTTCGCCGATGACTAAAATCGTAAAATCGCTGTCTTTCGCCGCATCAACGGCTTTAGCAAATCCGCTCGTGTCTTCGCATTTCGTATCACAGCCCGGCTCGTAACGAATTTTAATTCCATTGCCGAGTTTGTTTTTCAAACCCTCGATAACGGTAATCGGGTCTTCGGGACGACCGTCGCCCGTCCAATTGCCGTTCATATTTTTTTTGTCGTTCGCCAATGAACCGACGACGGCAATTTCTTTGGTGCGTTTATTTATCGGCAAAGTTTCGCGTTCGTTTTTGAGCAGAACGAACGACTCGGCGGCGACCTCACGCGCAAATTTTCGATGTTCGGCGTTGAAAACAACTTGTTTTTCCAGATTTGCGTCAGCGAAAGGTTTATCAAACAGACCGAGTTTATATTTTGTTCTTAGAACGGTTCGCACGGCATTGTTGATTTCCGCCAGCGAAACTTTGCCGTCTTTGACAAGTTGTTCGCCGTTTTGATTGACGGTGCGACTGACCATTTCCAAATCAACTCCGCCATTCAAAGTTAATCTGGCGGCATCGGCTTCGTCGGCGGCAACACCGTGTTTAATCAATTCCATCGTCGCCGTGTAGTCGGTCACGACGAGTGCGTCGGAATTCCATTCGCGCTCCAAAAGCGTTTTCCAAAGAAATGAATCGGCGGTTGAAGGAACGCCGTTCAGACTGTTAAACGAAGTCATAAACGAGCCGACACCCGCATCAACCGCCGCTTTAAATGGCGGCAGATAAACTTCGCGGAGCCGTTGTTCCGACATATCGGTCGTGTTGTAATCGCGCCCGGCTTCCGCCGCGCCGTAACCGACAAAATGTTTCGCGCACGCCATCACGCGGTCATTGGCGCTGAAATCATCGCCCTGAAAACCGCGCACCCGCGCAAAAGCGATTTTTGAACCTAAAAAAGTATCTTCGCCCGCGCCTTCGATAACCCGTCCCCAGCGCGGGTCGCGGGCAATATCAACCATTGGCGCAAACGTCCAGTGAACGCCCGCCGCGCGAGCTTCCTTCGCCGCGATGTGCGCCGATTTCTCCATCGCCGCCAAATTCCAACTCGCCGCCTCGCCCAACGGAACGGGAAAAATCGTCCGGTAACCGTGAATCACGTCAAACCCGAAAAGCATCGGAATTTTCAAACGCGATTCGAGCGCGGCTCGCTGCAATTCGTTCGACATTTCCGCCCCGCGCACATTCAAAGTCGAACCGAGCAAACCCTTCCGCGCCATCTCCAGATGTTCGGGACGAAATTTCCCGTTCGCCTCGCCGTCGAGCATCTGCAACTGTCCGAGCTTTTCGGCAAGCGTCATTTTAGAAAGCAGAAGAGTAACTTTTCTCTCGATTTCGGGTTGTTTTTTCTGCGCTGAAATCTGCGCCGAAAGCGGAAAGGTGAAAAGAAAAAATAAAAGCAGGATGAGGGCGAATTTTGTTTTGTCTAATCGCATATTTGTTTTTTTTGCTTGGTAGATTTCGGTTTGGACTATTGTAATTTGGACGATTAGCTGTATAAAGACGCGAAGAATTTTGATATTTTCTTCGCGTCTTTTGGCTGCTGCCAATTTTTACATCGGTTAGAAACTAAATCTCGCCTGCAATTCGATGACGCGCCCGGAGATTCCGCTGGTGGCTCTGCCGAAACTAAGATTCGGATTGTCGCCGTTATTGATTCGCGTACTGTCGGAAGCAAAACCGAAATTTGCCAGATTAAGTTTGTTAAAAGCGTTAAAAAGATTCACCCGCAAATCTAAGCCGGTAGTTTCGCTCAAACTCAATCCTTTAGGCAGATTAAATCTCTTCGATACGGTTAAATCTACATTGAAATAGCGCGGACCGCGAAAGCCGTTGCGCCCGATTCCCGGCGGATTGAGCAGGAAAGTCGCATCACCGGCAGCATTTCGGTTAAGTCTTGTCTGGAAAATCCGGTTACAGCCTCCCGGAGTATTTATACAGTTCGCATTGGAAATGAAACTTCCCGTAAAGTTGCCGTTTCCGGTAAGGAATGTTTCGTTGGAAGAACTGTTTCCGCCGCCGCCCAAAAACGCGACTGGGCGAAATGGTCCAAATTCCACTCCGCTGACCGAGCGAATTCCCGGACCGCCGACCACCGGCGTGAATGGAAAACCCGTGTGATAGGTCAGAATTCCGCTGATTTGGAAACCGCCGAGAAGTGTTTTGACAAAATCTTCCCGTTTTTGGAAGAAGGGTAATTCATATAACCCAAATAAATTGAAATTGTGCGTAACGTCAAAATCCGACGGTCCGTATTCCGAATCATTATCAACCGGAAAAGTTTGGTTGGTAACGAAACCGGGACCTTCATTCGATAAATTATCCAGACTCTTGGCGAAACGATAATTCGCCTGAACCTGAAAGCCGTTGGCAAACCGCCGTTCGAGAGTTGCCAGCAGTGCATTGTAACTTGATTTAACGTCGGGTGTCGGGAGAAAGACGGCGTTAAAAGCCGGATTGAGTTGGGTAAAGATGAAGTTTTGATTAACCAGGCGAATCAAATTGCGGTTTGAACTTCCTTGATAACCAATCGTCGCCGTCAGTTTGACGGGCAGTTGATATTGCGCTTCGAGGGAATAACGGAAACTTTGAGCGTTCGGCTGCTCCTGTGTCGAACCGTAAATTTCCACCTGACCGCTAAACGGTGCGCCGGTTGCCGGATTGATTCCGCCGCCCAACCGCGGATTAGCCGGAAAACTGCCCGGTGAATTACTGCCGCCTAAAGCGTAAAGGATTTGACCGTTGGCGAACGGCGTTCCAAAATCCAGAGCCGACGTTCCGCAACAAATCCCAAAGCGTGAAAGAAACGGCGGATTGGCGCGTGAATTAATAAAAACGATGCTCGGTATGCGATTGTAGCCGATACCGAAACCGCCGCGAATAACGCCTTTTTCCCGTAAAAACCCGGGACTGTAAGCAAAGCCGATTTGCGGACCGAAATTGTTTCTATCCGGCTTAAAGAATTGGTCAACCACCGCGATTTTTGAATCAACCAAGCCGTTCGGACCAAAGATGATATTGCTCTGCTGATTCAGTTCGTCCTTGATGGGCGGAAAATACTCGTAACGTAAGCCTAAATTCAAAGTCAAATTCGGTCTTACCTTCCAATCGTCCTGAACGAAAAAAGCGTAATTGTTGGTTCTATATCTACGCCCCGCGTCTGCCGGTGCGCCGGTCGTCGGGTTGGCGTTGATGCCTTCAGAAATCGGCGTGTCGTTTGCCAGATTAAACAGCCCGACAAAAGCGAAAACCGGACGCGCACCGCCGATAAGACTGGTATCGTTGACATCAAACCGAAGCTGAGTGCCGAATTTGAGCGCGTGATTGCCGATAATCCAGTTAAAAGTATCGCTGAAATCCAAACTTTTTTCCGATAAAACGCCGGGCGTGTTTTCGCCTCGCGGCGCACCGAATCTAATTCGTTCAAACGGCAGACCTTCGACTTCGATGCGCGGAATGCCGAAATTTGAATTCGGATTCGATGCAACCTCATCGTATGAAAAACCGCTGTAATTGAAACGCGCCTGATTAAACTTCGTGGCAGAAATGGTGCGGTTGTAAATCAACGCCGTCGAAAAACTCAGCCGATCCGAAATAATGTCGCCGATTTGACGACTTTGCCCGCCAAAATCCGCTCCCGTATTTAGTGTCGGAGTAAAAAAGGTTGAGATAGCGATACTGTCTTTCGATGTCGCGTTATAATCTACGCGCGTAAAGTATTGGTTGCCGCTGAAAGAATTCGGGCTAAATAAGTTGACGTATTGAATATCGGGAATGCCGTCAAATCCGCCGCCGATATTAGCTCTGCCGATTTCGTCTCCGAGCCGCAGATAATTGTTTAATGAGCCGGTAATCGAGCCTAAATCCAATCCGCCGCTGACTTGCCGACAACGGTTAGCACCTAAACCGACCTGATCGCAGGTTCTGTTAATAACCGACGCGATTCGCGGCGTGATTCCGGGTGTTCTGAAAACCTGCGCCGTCACTCCGTTCGGTCGCAGAGTGCGAACCAAATTGCGATATTGCTCGGTTTCGACGTAAGCCGGAAACGTGTTGTTCGAGCCGCTTCTTAAACCTTCGTAAGCAAAATAGAAAAATAATTTGTCCTTACCGCTCGTCGTTACCGGACCGCCTTCGCCGAAATTCAAAAACGGAAGCGGTCCGCCGAAACTGCCGCCGAATTGACGCAGACGATTTTCGACGCGCTGCGGTGAACCCGGAAATTTATTAAAAGCATTAAGTTCGGCTCCGTTATATTTGAAAAACGCGCTTCCGTGATAATCGTTAGTTCCGTTTTGGCTGACAACTTTAACCGTCGCGCCGGAATTTCGCCCGTCTTCCGCCGAATACGAACTCGAAGAGATGGTAACTTCCTTGACCGCTTCCTGGCTCGGCGTGATGATCGCGGCACCGCCGTTGGTCTGGCTGTTGACGCTCACCCCGTCTATCTGAAAATTATTCGCCGAAATCCGCTGCCCGTTCGCCGAAATCTGCACTTGATTTTCAGTCTGAAAGATTGAACTATTTGAACCGCCCGGAGTAGTGTTCGAGTTCGGGAATCCGGGTGCATTTCCGTTACTGCCCCGCGCTCCGTCGCCGAAGATTCCGGGTGTTAATCTGGCTAACTCATACGGGTCGCGTCCGACTTGCGGAAGCCGCAGAATTTCCGCCCGGCTTAGTGTATTGTCAATATTTGCGTCTTCGGTTCTCAGCGGCTGGGCATCGTCCGTCACCGTCACGATTTCACTAATGCCGCCGCCGGCTTCGAGAGCAACGTCCAAACCCTGCACGGTTTCGGCGTTGATGAGATAACCTTCAATCACCTTTTGCTTGAAGTTGGTCAGCGTAACGGCTATTTTGTAACTACCCGGAGCAAGCCCGTTGAAGCGGTAAAACCCGTCGCTGCTGGTTACGGTTTCAACTTCCCGGTTAGTTTCGGCATTGGTCAAAACGACATTCGCGCCGCCGACCACGCCGCCTGTGGAATCTGTTACGGTCCCTTGTAACGCCGCTTTAAATTGGGCGTTGGTAATAATGCTAAACGTCAAAATTGCCGCACAACACATTAACCCGCCGAAAAACTTTGTGAATCTTTTCTGCATATCGAACCCTCCAAAACTGAATTTTATATGAATTTGCGTGGAAAACTCTCCAAAGACGATTGACAAAAAACAGATTTGAATTTTTTTTCAAACTCGTTGTAAAAACCGAAAAATGTTTCTATTTCGCTTACTGAATCGTTTTACTGAATCGTTTTACTAGATATAATTTTTATAACACTCTCGTAACATAATGGTCAAGAGAATTTTTGCCGATTTTGCAATTTTTTTTCGATTAGTTCCGAAACCGAACAAAACGTCCCGAAAAATTTTTTGCGCCGAATAAATTGTTGCGCTAATGATTCGGGTTGTGAGAAACTTTTCGCTATGCCACACCAAGCCGGAAATGATTCAAAGAAAAAGTCGGAGAAATCGAGCGGTCGCCGGATAAGTTTAAAGGAGTTAGCCGCGCATCTCGGACTTTCGCCGACATCGCTTTCGATTGTGCTGAACGATGCTCCGGCGGCGAGCGCGATTCCGCAGGAGACGAAAGACCGAATTTTTGAGGCGGCGGAAAAATTCAATTACCGCCCGAATTATTTTGCCCGCAGTTTGCGGGCGCAGCGCAGTTTTACGTTCGGCGTTATCGTGCCGGAACTCTCCGACGGTTATTCGGCGATGGTTTTGAACGGGGTCGAAGCCGCGCTCTCCAAAGAAGGTTTTTTTTATTTGACGGCGAGCCATCTGCACCGCGATGATTTGCTCGAACATCATCCGAAAATGTTGCTCGAACGACAGGTCGAAGGCATTATCGCGGTTGATACGCCGATTCGCTTTCAATCAACGCTGCCGATTGTTTCGGTTTCGGGACACGATGAAATCGAAGGCGTAACGAACGTCGTGTTAAATCACCGGCACGCGGCGGAACTCGGAGTCGGGCATTTATTCACGCTCGGACATCGCCGGATTGCATTTATCAAAGGACAAGTTTTTAGTTCGGATACGCAGGTGCGTTGGGAAACTATCGCGCAGGCGGCGGCGAAGCGCGGCATCAAATTGGACGAGAAATTGATAACCCAACTGGAAGGCGATATTCCGTCGCCGGAAATCGGATATATTGCGGCGCAGAAAATTTTGTCGCATAAAAAACCGTTCACCGCGCTGTTCGCCTTCAATGATATTTCCGCCATCGGCGCGATTCGCGCGTTGCAGGAAGCAGGTTTGCGCGTTCCCGAAGACGTTTCCGTGCTTGGCTTTGACGATATTTACGCCGCCGCTTTTCACAATCCGGCGTTGACGACGATTCGCCAGCCACTTTTTGAGATGGGCAGTTTGGCGGCGAAAACGCTGCTCGAAAGAGTTGCCAAAAATCAGCCGGACGAAGCCGCGAAAATTCCCGAAACCTTGACGGTCGAGCCGAAACTCATCGTCCGTCAATCAACCGCTCAGGTGAAAAAATAAAATTTTCCGCGTTTTTTCGATGACCGACCACGACGATAAATTTCAAGCAGTAACCGAAAAAAGACTCGGTGTTTTGCTCCACGCCGGTTTTCTCGTCATCGGAATTCTGACGGTTTTGCTCGGACAAATTTTACCTTTTCTGACTAAAGAGTTGGCGATTACCGACGAGCAGGCAGGCTATCTGTTCGTCGCGCAGTTTGTCGGCTCTTTGACGGGCGCATTTTCCTACAACCGGACGATAAAAACTTTCGGCTATCCGAAAATGCTTTTCGGCGGATTTTGTTTGATGGCGGCGGGCTGTTTCGGGTTAAATGTCGGTTCGTGGTTCGGTTGTCTGGCGGCGATTTTCATTTACGGCATCGGCATCGGCGCGACGATTCCGGCGGTAAATTTATTAATCATCGAACTCAATCACGAAAGAACTTCTTCCGCGTCAAACATTATCAATTTTTTTTGGGGCATCGGCGCGATTTCGTGCAAGCCGTTCGTTGATTTCATCGGTTCGCCGAAAAGCATTCTGCTGCCGACAATTTTGCTCGGCATTGCGTTCTTATTAGTCGGTGCGGCGATTCTGTTTTCAAATTACCGCGAAATTTCGGCGGCGAATGCGGACGATTTTGATGCCGTTCCGATAAAAATTTGGACACAGCCGACGGCTTGGCTGCTGGCGGTTTTTAATTTCGTTCACGTCGGCATCGAAAGCAGCGTCGCGGGTTGGCTGACGACTTATGAAATTCGTCTGACGGACGCGACTTTCAACCGATGGATTTCCGCCGCGCTCGTTTATTTTTTGCTTTTGGTTATCGGCAGAGGCATCGCGCCGCTGTTCTTTCGATTTTGGCGCGACAACGTCGTTATGTTCGGCAGTTTAATCGTGATGACGGGCGGAATACTGCTGATTTTATTGACCGAAGATTTTACGTCGCTGACCGTCGGCGCGGCGATTCTCGGCTTCGGAACGGCTTCGGTTTTTCCGATGAACATCGCGCGTTTTATGAAGTTTTTCGGAGCCGACGCGACTAAAAACGCCACGCCTTTGTTTGTGATGGGAAGTTTCGGCGGCGCGTTTGCGACGTGGTTCATCGGTTTTACTTCAACCAATTTCAACAGCCTTCGCGCCGGTTTTTCGGTTATTTTGATTTCCTGTCTATCGTTGCTCGTTCTGCAAATCGTGCTGTCAAAAAAACTCTCCA
>JAJAYR010000034.1 GCA_026786155.1 Pyrinomonadaceae bacterium | reverse complement strand
GGCGAGCAACAATCAAGCGGGCGGTTGTTCGACGCTTTCAGCGTCGGAATGTTCTTTTGCTGACGTAGGGATGCGCTCCTTACATTAGCTTTCCCTACGCTATAATGTTGGTCGCCTTCGGCGACTAAAACTAAAATCGCGTAAGGTGAGTTAATAAAAAGAAAAAAAGGAATCTCGACCGCATCCAGTCGAGATTCCTTTTTTTATCTGTTCTAAACAATTTATTTTAGTAACAGGCATAATTCGCATTTTCTTTTGTCAAGATTAACAAATACGCGGCAGTTGCTCGCCGAGCTGCAAATCAACGACGCGCGTGCCGCCGAGTCCGGTTTTGGCGACCACCATTCCGGCGTGTTCTTGAACGACTTCACCGATAATCGTCGCTTCTCTGCCAAACTCGTTCGAGCGCATCTTTTCGATCAATTCATCGGCGTGCGCGCGGGGTAAAATTGCTAATAATTTTCCCTCGTTGGCGACGTAAAACGGGTCGAGTCCGAGCAGTTCGCAAGCGGCGCGGACAATCGGCGGCACTGGAATTTGGTTCTCTTGTAACACAATTCCGACGTTCGACGCTTTGGCGATTTCGTTTAACGACGAAGCGATGCCGCCGCGCGTCGGGTCGCGCAGCACGTGAATTTCTTTTGTCACTTCGAGCATTTCGGCGACAAGAAAATTCAACGACGCGCAATCGGAAAAAATCGCCGCGTCAAACTCCAAGCCTTCGCGCTCGCTCATCACAGCGATTCCGTGCAAGCCGATTTCGCCAGAAACAATCACGACATCGCCCGCTTGCGCCAAATTCGGCGCAATATTGGTGTCTCTCGGAATAATGCCGATGCCCGAAGTGTTGATGAAAACGCCGTCGCCTTTGCCGCGTTCGACAACCTTCGTGTCGCCGGTGACAATTCGCACGTTTGCCTTTCGCGCCGCCGCGCCCATCGTCGCGGCAATGCGTCCGAGTTTTTCGATTTCAAAACCTTCTTCGATAATAAAACCCGCGCTCAAAAAAAGCGGTTTCGCTCCCGCCATCGCTACATCGTTGACGGTTCCGTTAACGGCTAAATCGCCGATGTTGCCGCCGCGAAAAAAAAGCGGCTGAACGACAAACGAGTCAGTCGAAAATGCCAGTCGTCCGCCGTCTTTTAAAAGTTCGGCAACGTCAATTTGCGCCGAATCGCCGAGAGATTCGAGCGTTTCATTAAAAAAAGCGGGCAGAAAAAGATTTTCGACGAGTTCGTTCGACAATTTCCCGCCGCCGCCGTGACCGAGAACAATTCGCGGGTAATCACGAAGCGGCAAAGGGCAAACCCAATTATTAAAATCAGTCATCAGTTATCAGTCATCAGTTATCAGCCATCAGTTATCAAGTTGTTGACTGTTGACTGATAACTGTGTGAACCGCCCGTAATTGTAATAAGCCGCGCACGCGCCTTCGCTGGAAACCATCGTCGCGCCGAGCGGAAAACGCGGCGTGCATTCTTTGCCGAACGCGGGGCATTGATGCGGTTTGAGCAAGCCTTGCAAAACTTCTCCGCTGTGGCACAAGGCTGATTCGACGGTTTTTATATCTCGCACATCGAATTTATATTCCGCGTCGAAATCTCGGTATTTTTCGGAGAGCGACCAACCGCTCTGCGGAATTACGCCGATGCCGCGCCACGCTCGGTCAGTCGTGACAAAAACATCCGCGAGCATCGCCTGGGCAGATTTGTTGCCGTCGTAATTGACGACTCTTTGATAAGCGTTTTCGACTTTCGCTTCTCCGTTTTCGAGTTGGACGACGGCGCGTCGCACGCCTTCCAAAACGTCGAGCGGCTCGAATCCGGTCACGACAATCGGGACTTTATATTTCTCCGCAAGCGGCGGATATGCGGCGTAACCCGTTATTGAACAAACGTGACCGGCGGCTAAAAAGGCTTGGACGCGCTTGCTCGGTGATTCCATAATCGCTTGAATGGCGGGCGGCACGAGAACGTGTGAAACGAGAATTGAAAAATTCTTAATGTTTTGCTGTTTGGCTTGAAAAACAGTCATCGCGTTGGCGGGCGCAGTGGTTTCAAATCCGACTCCGAAGAAAACAACTTCTTTTTCGGGATTGTCCTGCGCGATTTTCAGCGCGTCGAGCGGCGAATAAACCGTCCGCACGTCGCCGCCTTCGCTTTTGATACGAAACAAGTCCTTCTCGCTTCCGGGAACGCGCAGCATATCGCCGAACGAGCAGAAAATTACATTCGGCGCGGCGGCAATCGCCAACGCGCGGTCAATCAATTCGAGCGGCGTCACGCAAACCGGACAGCCCGGACCGTGAATCAATTCGATTTCTTCGGGCAAAAGCTGGTCAATGCCGTGCCGGATAATCGAATGCGTCTGCCCGCCGCAGACTTCCATAATCGCCCAGTTTCGCGTCGTCACGGCGCGGATTTCCGACAAGATATTGTTTGCCAGTTCCGGGTCACGAAACTCTTGCAGATATTTCATCGCTTACTCCTTTATAAATTCATTGCACGGTTTCGACTTCGCTCAGCCCAAGTTCTTCTTCCAAAAAACCCATATTGCGAAACACTTCGAGCGTTTCGAGAGCCGATTTTTCATCCAGCTTTTCGATGGCGAAACCGACGTGGACAATCGCGTATTCACCGATTTGAATGTCCGGGATATACGCCAGACAGATGTTTTTGGTGATACCGTCGAAATCCATTTTGCCCATCTGTATTCCGTTGGTTTCAAACAAATCAATGACTTTTCCGGGAACGGCTAAACACATATTTTTATAGTGGATTCTAGATTTTTTATTCGGTTATTTTACCGCTGTTTCAAGAATTTCTCTCCCAAATTCATTAATGCTCACGCCTCTGCTTTCGGCGGTTTCGGCGATACGGGCGTGAAGTTCCGGCGGCAGGCGAAAGAGAAGTTTGCCGTTGTAGTTTTTCTTTAATTTTTTTCCGGTTTTTTCGCAAACTTCGATATGAAAATCAACCGTTTCCTGAAACGCTTGTTTGAGTTCAGCAACCGTTTTTCCTTCAAATGTAACGATGTCGTCAATGCCTAATAAACGACCGAAAAATACATCATCGTCGGTGGAAAATTCAACTTTTGCGGTAAATCCTTTGTAATTCAATATATTATTCATCTTTATAACCTAACTTTTCCAAAAATTCACGAACCGCTTCAAACTGATATTTCTTTGCTTCTTTGTTCGGATGCGGGCGGTGCGCCTCCCACTTCAAATTATTCGGCATTACAAAAGCCACCCGCGAGCCGCTGCCTTCAATCTTTTCAGCACCCAATCCGATTAGCAGTTTTTCAACGTCCGAAAAATTGATATTTGCCAAAGTCGGTTTGGTAAAAACGGCAGTCAAAGTTTTCTGCTGTCTGCGATTCATTCGCAACAATGATAGCAAGAATTGATAGCAGGGACAAACTAACGGCGGGAAAAATCCCTTGAAAAGTTAAAGTTTTTTATTATTCAATAAGACGAAAGCCGCCGATAACTGCTTGTCCGAGTGCCAATCCGCCGTCATTCGGCGGAACTTTTCGGTGCGTCAAAACTTCAAAATCGTTTTCGCGCAAACGCTTCAAACTCGCCTTCAAAAGCGCGACGTTTTGAAAACAGCCGCCGCTTAATGCGACTTTATTTAATTTTTCGCGTTCCCGAAACAGCAAGGCTAATCGCAAAATCAAATTCGCCGCCGCGTTATTGAATTTCGCGGAAATTTCGCCAATCGAAACTCTGTCCAAAACATCCAAAGCAGCCCGGCGAATGAGCGGCGCAGAATCAATTTCAATTGTTTCGCCTTCGATTAAAGTAAATTCATAGAAATCAGTCACATTGTCATCCAAAACCGCTTCAAATTCAATCGCGGCTTGCGCTTCGTAAGTTACCGTCTGCCGAACTCCGGCGATTGAAGCCACCGCGTCGAAAAGTCTGCCGAAACTGCTCGTCGGAATCGTGTTGATTTTATTTTCAAATTGTTTCAGCAAAATCCCGCGCTCAATTTCCGGGCAAGCGGCGACGCACGGCAATTTTTTATTCCAACCAACTCCGGCTTGCCAGAGATGCGCGAGCGCGGCACGATACGGTTTTTTCACGCTCGCGTCGCCGCCCGCCAGCGGAACGTAGCGCAAATGCGCGACGCGCTCAAAATCTTGATAGTCAGCCAGCAAAACTTCCCCGCCCCAAATTGCGCCGTCCGTGCCGTAACCCGTTCCATCGAACGCAAAACCGATGACTTTTTCATTTTGTAATTTATTTTCCGCCATCACCGACGCGATGTGCGTGTGATGATGCTGAACTTTGAAGAATTTTGCATCTTTCGCGGCAATCTTCGCCAGATTTTTGCCCGCCCAATTCGTGGATAAATAATTCGG
>JAJAYR010000033.1 GCA_026786155.1 Pyrinomonadaceae bacterium | reverse complement strand
TGCACCGCGAGTTGAGATTTATCTTCGATTTTCTTTAATTTCACTTCAAACCTGCCGATGTTGAGATTGATTTGCGAGCGAACGGGCAAGCGGCGCGTATCGTCGGTGATCCACAAAATCATACTGCCTTTTTGCTCGATAATGCGGTTTGCGCCGAATAATTCCGGTTCGACGCGGAAACACCAGACTTTGCCTAAAACCGTTCGCTGCTGTTCGCGGGCGACGACGCGGACGGGAATTTTATAAACCAAACCCGAATCGCTGACGGTCAACTCAAAAGTTTTGCCGACAACGAGCGGCAGACGGCGCAAAGTGTAAATCGCCGTGACCAAATCCTGTGTGTTGGCGGGAATCGGCGAAGCGATTTGACGCGGCGGACGCGCGGCATCGTTCGGGTCGGTTTCCATATAAATAACTTTTTTCGCCTGGTAATCGAAAAGTGCTTCGGATTCGCGTACACGTTTGCCCTGCTCGTCGCGCTTGACGGTTCGTTTGACGGCAAAATCCGCGCCGCTGACGGTTGATTCGTATTTTTGGACGAACTTTCTGCTGAATAATTTCAGTAGACTGCCTTTTGTCACGGCATCGGACCTAATCAAAAAATCTTTGTCGTTAGCCGTGTTTTCGACGGTAAAATTTAAATCGGCGACGGCGATGCCTTTGATGATTTTGCTGAATTTGGCTTCGTATGCTAATTTTTCGCCCGCGTTGTAGGGTTCGATTTTTTGTCCGGTTTGCGCGAAAATCGAAACGCAAAAGGCATTGAAAATCAGCAGACACCAACCGGCAAACTTTTTAGTTTTCATATTTTTTCACCTCAAAAAATCACTTTCAGCAGCAGCACCGACCACGCGAAAGCGAAGCCTAACGCGGCTTGATATTCGCGGTAACGCAGGTATAAAGCCGAATCAAATTTTGTTTCCGATTTTTTATAAGCCGTCAATCGCGGAAAAAAAAGCGGAACTCGTGCGGCGTATTCGTGATATTCTTCGCCGAAAATCTTCGTTAATTCCGACGCTTCGACGCGCATCACGGGTAGATAGATGCCCAAAAACAAAGCGATAAAGACGAGTCCGAGCCACCACACGCCCGCCGCCATCGTAAAACCGATGCCCAAAACGAAACTGCCGAAATAAAGTGGATTGCGCGTGTAAGAATACGGTCCCGAAATCGCCAGCGTTTGATTTTTGCGAATATGACCGGAAGCCCAGGCGCGAATCAGCAGTCCGACGACGGCAATCGCGCCGCCGATTATCAGAAACGACATCTCCGGTCGGGCAAAATATAAAAATACCGCCGCGAACAGAAAGCCGAGCGGAACGCGAAACCGCTGAATTAGCGTGGCTTTTTTTCTACTCATTTCTGCTTATTTGAAGGGTGAGCGCAATTAAGTATTTGTTCGATCAAGATTTAACGATTCGGAATAGCTGAGAGATGACAGATGATAACTGAGAGATTCGGATGATGGTTTTATCTCTCATCTATTATCTATTATCTTTCAGCTATTCCGAATCGTTCTTGAATTGCGCTCAGGCTTCACTCATTTCTACTCGTCCGCCGTTAATTTTAATCTTTTTTGCACGGCTTGAAAAACCGTTTCGACGGAAATGTCCAGACAAATCCAATTGTTACAAATGCGCCGATGACAATCTACGCGGCAATTGATGTCATTTCGCTCGACGCAAACGTCCGCCTCATTCGGGCTGCCGTTGCGCCACCATTCGGTCGGACCGAAAATGCCGACGAGCGGAGTTTTCGCCGCCACCGCCAGATGCGTCGGCGCGGTGTCGCCGCCGACATAGATTTTAGCGCGTTTCGCTAGTTCGTAGAAACCTTTCAGACTCGGCTGCGCGACGATAATCTTTCCCGATTGGCTGTTCCGCAACGCTTTTTCCGCCAGTTCGATTTCATTCGGCGCGGTCGTGATGACGGAAATTAAATTGTTTTCTTCCCAAAGTTTATCAGCCAACGCGCCGAACTTTTCCGCGCTCCAGAGTTTCGTCGTCCAGCCGCCCGCCGGATTGAGAATCGCCAAATTTTCGCCCGCTTGTTCGATGATTTTTTCAGCTTCCGTGCGATGCGTCTCGCTCGTGTAAATCGGAAATTCAAAATCGCTGTCGGGAACGGGAATGTGCAGAGCCTTCTGCGCCAGCGTCAGATTTTTGCGGATAATATGAATTTCCCGTTCGGCTGCAAAAGTATCGTTAAGGAGAAATCGGCTCGCCGGTTCGCGCAAGTTTTGTTTGGAAAAACCGTAGCGGCGTTTTGCTTTGGAAAATTTAGCGATAGCGGCAGATTTTAGCAGCCCTTGAAAATCGAGCGCAACATCGAAGTCGGAAACACGCAGTTTTTTGAGTTGTTTTCGTGAATTTAATAAAATTCCTCCGACGATTTTCCCGCCGCGCAGCGAGCGCGTGTCAATTTCGATGAGATGGTCTATCAATACATTGCCGCGCAGAATTTCCGCCGCGCTTTTTTCAACCGCCCAGGAAATTTCCGCGTCGGGAAGAGCGCGGCGAATGGCGGCGAGCGTCGGCAGCGTATGAACGACATCGCCGATACTGCTCAGTTTTACGATGAGAATTTTCACGATTTTGGAAACATCTAAACGCGAAGACGGTTAGAACTTAGAGATTAGCAAAAAAGAGATGAAAGCGAAAAACAGCCGACAGCATTAAACTGTCGGCTGTTTTTGGTAAAACGTAACGCCGTCGTCTCGACGGCTGTCGCGGGAGCGTCTCGCTCGCGCGGTCGGTGTGCGGGAGACGCACCCCGGACAGCCGCCGGGACGGGCGGCGTTACATCAATCAACGCGCGGCGTTGGCGTTCATATTGGCGTTGCGCGATGAATCGCCGGTTTGCGCCGGGTCGCGCATTCCGCTCGTATGACACCAGCCGGTTTTGTGTCCGAGATTGTTTGCGCCGGGAAGTTGCCCGTAAGCGCGTTCGACTACGCCGTCTTCCGGGTCGCCCAAAAACAAATCGGTCGCCAGACTGCAATAATCGTAGCGATACCAAACGTCAGTAAAAGAAGTCGTGTGATAGAAAACTTTCGCCCGCGCCCAGCTTGGAATGTTCGCCAGCCACGCCGCCGCGCCCGAATACGTCAAATCGCTATTTGCGCCGCAGCCCGCGCCGAAAACGCTGCCGATTGCCGCCAGATTTCCGGCGATTGCCGTGCCTTGATACGGCGTTCCAACCGATTGAATCAGCCGCGAACCGCCGGTCGCATAATCTAAACCGCTCCAATAATAAGTGTAAAGATGAAGCGAAGCCGCGCCGCCCTGACTGTGCGCGACGATGCCGAACGACGGCAAAGCTGCGCCGAAATTTCTAATGCGTTGAGCAAATTGGTCGTGCGAACGGTTTTGATTCAAGTCTAAAAACTTGACGTAATTGGTAAATTGTCCGGCAGAAGCCGCCGCGCCCCACGCATCGCCCGAACAGTAGCCGTGAACGAGCATCAATTTGCCGTCGACGGCGTTCGGCACGTCAATTTTCGATTGTTCAACCGGCGATAAACCCGTTCGCATTTCGGCGGTGATTGCACCGTTAAAAGTTCTCGATAAATCTTCGGAAACGAGAATCGGCGACAGCGCAATCGAATCCTTCGTGCCAAGCACGATTGAAGAATCGGCATTTTGAAGGCGGACGTTTCGCAATTCAAAATCGCTTTTCGCGTCGGAACGAACGAGCCATCGCGCGTCGAGCGTCAGCGGCAAAATCACGCGGTTTTTGCCGGAAGATTTTTCCGCCAGAGTCATTCCGCCAATCCACGCAATCGCTTTTTGATTGCCGTTCGCGTCGCGTCCCCAAACTTCGGCGTGCGCGATAACTTGTTGTCCGGCTTTCAAATTTTGCGCGGCTAAATCAATCTGAAATCTCGTTTCGTCAATCGCTTTGACGAAAGCGTTGTCGTCAAACGCGGCGCGATTGGCGGCGACCTCAATTAAATGCTCGCCGGTTCTGATGAACGCTTCGCCGTTCGCGTTCGCGCCGTTCACAATGATTTGCGCGTTGAATCTGCCGGATTGATTCGGAACGAACGAGCCGCTGAAAATGCCGTCGCCCGCGAGTCGGTCATTGTGATTGCCGTCGTCGAACATTGGCGTTCGCAGAATTTCGCCGTTCGGCATTTCGATTCGGACATTTGCCGCGCCGATTCTGCCCGCGAAAACCGTTTCGTCGTCATTATTAAAAATCGAAGCGACGAGTCCGATGTTTTGCCCGCGCACGGTTTCCAGCGTGTTCACGAACGAATAGAGTCGCAGAGGCGATTCGCTCGCCGCGATTAAAAATCCGCCCGACGCGGCGCGGCGCGTGTTTATCTCGACTCGCAGAACGCCGGTCGTCAAATTTTTGAAGGTAAAGACTTCGGCGGGAAATCGCTCGTCGCCCAAACCGTAGAAATCTTCGGTGATTTCGATATTCGGCGAACCCGCGCCGTTTCGCAGATTGATAAAATCTTCGTTCGGCAGCGCGATTTTTATTTGCCATTTTTCGCTGTTCGGCGCGAGCAGCAGCAGGCGAAAATCGGCGGCGTTTTCAACCGGAATCGCAAATTTCTGCGCGGCGCGATTCGCCGCAATCGGCAGCATCGCGGTTTTTGATTTCAAGCCTAAATCAGCCGGATTCGGCAAACGCATTTGCGGAATTTCTTCCGCCGCGCCCGCTAATTGTTTGAAATCGCGGCGATTTAGATTGTTTTTTTGCGCGACGGCGACGCTCGTAAAACAAATGGTCAGCAGAAAAAAAACGAAAAAGTTCAGTTTCGGAATTCGCATTGACAGTTCTCCTTATATTTTTAGAAATGTGGAATAGGAGTTACGCAGTTGAAAATTACGGGCGGCACGATTCGGAACAGATGAGAGATTATAGATCAAAGATGAGCGATAAAAATCTATCAGTTATCATCTGTCATCTCTCATCTATTCCGAATGTTTCCACTTCAACTGCGTAACTCCTTCAAAAAAGCGACTAATAAAAATGCCGGTTGGACGATTAAAAGTTGAGCTGATTATAAATTCGATTGATTGAGAAAGCAACGAATCTTCGCTACAATTCAAGGCAAGCCGAAACAAAAAACAAAAATCAACTCCGGCTGAGAACGAACATTGAGAGAAAAAACGTATGAAATCAATAAAAATTTTATCGCTTTTGGTGGCACTAACGGCTTTGACGGCTTGCGAAACGCCGACGAATACGAATACGAACACGAACGCCAATCGCGCCAACGTCAACACGACGAATACGAACGCCGCGCCGACCGCGCAGAATTTAACGGAAGTTTCGCGTCCGAAGAAGATTGAAGACGAAATAGCGACGCGCGGCGAACAGGATAAAGCAGCGCCGACCATTGCCGTCGTTGAGCCGAAAAACGGCGCGACGGTAGCGAGTTCGACCGTTAAAGTCAAATTATCTTTGGCGGGCGATTTGAAAGGCTACAAACCGATGATGGATATGGCGACGAAAATGGGCAATCATATTCACGTTATTCTGGATAATCAGCCGTATGAAGCGTATTACAATCTCGACAGCGAGTTTGAATTGCGTAATGTTTCGGACGGCGAACACACGCTGCGGTTTTTCCCGTCGCGCCCGTGGCACGAAAGCTACAAAAACGCGGGCGCGTTTCAGATGGTGAAGTTCACCGTTAAAAACGGCGGCGCGGACGCGACCAAACCGGCGACGACGAACGCCAATCAAACGATGTCGAACGCCAATGCGAACGCCGCGCCCGAAGGCAAAGAGATGAAGGAATCAAAGGCGGGAAATGTTGACGCGGCGAAACCGCTGTTGACTTACAGCCGTCCGAAGGGCGAATACAAAGGTGCGGAGGCGGACGCGATTATGATTGACTTTTGGCTTTCAAACGGCAAACTGCAAGGTGACGGCGGCGAATATCGCGTCAAGTATTCGGTTGACGGCGGCGAAGCGAAATACATTGATAAATGGTCGCCGATTTGGTTGAGCGGATGGGCGAACGGCACACGCAGCGTCAAACTCGAACTCGTGGACAAAGCCGGAAATCTCGTTGACAACGGCGGCTATAATTCGACGACGCAGGAAATTACGGTGGCAAAATAAAGTTCTGAGTTCACGCTTCAGCGTGTTTCCGCCAGCGCAGTGCGGCGGCTGAACAAACTGAAGTTTGAACTCAGAACAGCGGGCGAAACACCAATGGGATCGGACAGTTAAAAGTTATTGGGACGACTCGAATCTTCACAAGATTCGAGTTTTTCCGCTTTGAAGGAAGTTTTATGAGTTGGATTTATTTGATTATCGCCGGGATTTTGGAAATCGGTTGGGCAATCGGTTTGAAATACACCGAAGGCTGGACGAAACTTTATCCGAGTTTGATAACGGCGGCGTTGATGATTGCCAGTTTTCAGTTGCTTTCGATGGCTTTGAAAGTTTTGCCCATCGGCACGGCGTATGCGATTTGGACGGGCATCGGCGCGGTCGGCACGGCGATTCTCGGAATGTTTCTTTTCGACGAGCCGCGCGATTTGACCAGAGTTTTGTGCATTTTGCTGATTGTTGCGGGCATCGCCGGTTTGAAATTGACTTCTGCGCCGTGATATTTCGCAGTGTTTCGTTATAATAAGCGGAAAGTTTTATTCGAAAAATCTGTTTTTGGAGTCAAAAATTTTATGCGACGTGATACAACATCCTGGTTCAGTCATAATCTCGGAATGGAAATGCCGCTGGTGGCTTACGGCGAGAAAGGTTTTCCGCTTTTAATGTTTCCGACGGCGGCGGCGGATTATCTGGAATACGAGCGGTTTTTGCTGCTTGACGCAATCAAACCGTTTATCGAATCGGGTTTGCTTCGCGCTTATTCGATAAATTCGGTCAACCGTTACAGCCTTTTAAACGAACAGGCTTCGCCCCAATGGAAAGCTGAACTGCTGACGCGCTACGACCAATATATTATGGAAGAAGTGATGCCGCTGATTCGTGATGAATGCGGGCAGGACGCGAAACCTCTGACGACCGGCGCGAGTTTGGGCGCGTATCTGGCGGCGAACTGCTATTTCAAACATCCCGACCAGTTTCGCGGCACGATTGCGATGAGCGGCAGTTACGACGTGCGTTCTTATCTGAAAAATTACTACGACGACAACGTGTATTTCAACAACCCGATTCAGTATGTCGCCAATCTGCACGACGATTATAATCTGCCGATTCTGCAAAAAGCCGATTCAATCGTCCTCGTTACCGGACAAGGCGCGTTTGAAGCACCCGAAAGAACCAAACAATTCTGCGGCGTTTTAGCTCAGAAAGGCATTCCGCACCTGTGCGAAGTCTGGGGCAAAGATGTTAATCACGATTGGGACTGGTGGCGCAAAATGCTGCCGTTCTACCTTGGAAAATTTTTTAATTAAAAATTTTCCAAGGATGAGAATTAAGGGATGAAGGCTGAGGGATGAAAAAAGGGCTGTCGAAATTTTCATCCCTCAGCCCTCATCCTTCATCCCTAATTTTCCCCGTCGCCCTTCTTGCCCTTCCGTTTCGTGCCTTCGCTTTTCGGCTTTTCCGGCGGCGGCGGCGGCGGCGGCGCGGTTATCACTTTCGGCTTCGGCGGCTCTTCAATTTTCGGCTGAGTCGGTTTAATATCAATCTTCGCGTCAGGCAATTCGCTCGAAGTCGGCGGCAAAGTGTTAATATCACCGCTCGTCGCCGGTGTCGCGTCGCGTCGCGGGCGCGTTCCGGTGTTAAAACTTACGCCCAGATTTCTGCCCGCTTCGTCGGCTTTTTCGAGTTTCTCTTGTTCTTCGCGTTTGCGCCGTCCGGCTAAAGCCTTGATGTCGGAAGGCATCGGCGGCGTTTCATAAAAACTGTCCTTCGGCTTGTCCTTCATATACGGAATCATAAAGGCGTTGAAATATGGCAGTGCGCCGCGTCCGCCGGTCATTCCCGCGCCGAGCGATTCTTTGCGCTCCGGGTTTCCCATCCAAACGCCCGTAACATACGTCGGCGTGTAGCCGATAAACCAAACGTCCGTCTGGTCGTTGACCGTGCCGGTTTTTCCGGCGAGCGGCTGACCGCCGGCGTTCGCGCCCGGTGCCGTGCCGCCCGCGCTGGTAACTTTCCGCATCATTTCGACCATCGTTCCGGCGACGTATTCGCTCGTTACGCGGGAAGTCGTGCCTTTGAATTCTTCCAAAAGGCTTCCGTCGCGGCTCATCACTTTCCGAATCAAATGCGGCTCGACGCGCAAACCTTTATTCGGAAAAGTCGAATAAGCCGACACCATTTCAATCAGCGCGGCTTCACTCGCTCCCAAGGCGGACGGCAAACTCGGCGACATCGGATTGGTAATTCCGAACCGTCGCACCATCTGTGCGCCGGTCTGCACGCCAATCTGGTCGAGCAGATGAACCGCCGCCAGATTATAAGATTTGGCGAGCGCGGTTTCCAACGGCACGTTCGGATGACTCAAACTGCCGTCGTAGTTTTGCGGCATCCAGCCGCCGCGTTTGATCGGCGCACCGCTGACCATCGTTTCCGGGGTCATTCCCCATTCGACCGCCGCCGTATAAATGAACGGTTTATACACCGAGCCGGTTTGCCGAAGTCCCTGCGTGGCGTTGTTGAATTTGCTCGTGGAAAAATCATAGCCGCCGACCATCGCCACGACTTCGCCGGTATGCGCGTTCAACGAAACAATCGAAGACTGAACTTCCGGCACTTGCGACAGCGCAACTTTTAACGTCTGCGCGTCTTCGTCAACTTCTTTAACTTCAAACTCCGGCAAAAATCCGATTTTCAATTCGCCCGCCGGTTTCTTGCCGCTTCTGCCCATATCTTTGGCGGTTACGACGGCGGAGTATCTGCCGAAACGAACCGTTACTTCGTCTTTGGCGGCATCGCTTTTGACGACCAAACCTTTGATATATTCGCCTTTTTCGTAAGTGTCGCCATACCAATCGGCGTGTTTGTAAGATTCTAGTTTGCGCTGAATCGCTTTCGGGTCGGTAATCGGCTCGTTGTTTTTAGTTTCATCGAGCAGCACATCTTTATATTCGGAACGCCAGCCGCGCCCGCGGTCGTAGCTTCGCAAACCTTCGCGGACGGCTTTCGTCGCCAATTTCTGCGCGTCAACATTGATGGTCGTATAAACCTGCAAACCGCCCTGCGCGACGCGCGTCGTGTATTTGTCTTCGAGATATTTGCGAACTTCTTCGACCGGATAATCCCACGCCGTTGATTTCGGCAGCGATTGATAATACGCCGTGTCCGCCAGTTTAATCGGTTTGGCTTTCGCCGCGCCCGCATCGGCGGGCGTGATGTAGCCGTATTTCGCCATTTGGTCAAGCACGATGTCGCGCCGTTCCTTGGCTTTGTCTATATTTTTAGTCGGCGAATAATCCGGCGATTTCGGAATCGCGGCGAGCAGCGCGGCTTCTTCGAGATTCAAATCCTTTAAAGATTTCCCGAAATATGTCCGCGCTCCGGCTTCAAAACCGTAAGAACCCGCGCCGAGAAAAACGTAATTCATATACATTTCGAGAATCTGGCGTTTGGTATAAAGCCGCTCGATTTGCAGCGCGACAATCCATTCGCTAAATTTGCGCGTAAAAGTTTGGTCTTTATACAGAAAGAGATTTTTGGCAAGCTGCTGCGTAATCGTCGAACCGCCTTCCATTCTGCCGCCGCTGGTTATTTTCTTAAAGATAACGCCCGCGATGCGATACGGGTCAATTCCGATATGGTCGTAATAGCGAAAATCTTCGACGGCAATCAGCGCGTTTTCGACGTTTTTCGGAATGTCCTGTTCCTTGATCGGAATGCGTTTTTCGAGCGCGAATTCCGCCAGAATCGTCTCGCCGTCGTCGGCGAAAATCGTCGTTACCTGCGGCGGGCGATAAGTCGCCAGCGCGGAGACTTCCGTCGAATAGCGCGAATTATTCAAATAATAAGAAGCCAGAATGCCGGTCAACCCGCCCGCCGACAACGCTAGCAGCAGCGCGACCGGCAGCCACACGAATCGCCAAAAGCCGCCCTTTTTCGGCGCGACCGATTCAACTTCCTGCGTTCTGATTCTGCTCATTTCCTTAGCCATATCTTATACCTTTTGGAGATTCAGGAGTCAGGGGTCGGGGTTCAGGATTGAGATTTTAAATCTTAAATTTTGAATCTTAATCCCGTCCCCCCGAATCCTGTCCCCTGACTCCTAATTAACAAACCGCCGCATCTTGATACTGATGACAAAGCCGATGGCGATAAATGTTGATAAAACCGCCGAAAGTCCCGCGCTCATCAGCGGCAGCGGAACGCCGATGACGGGCAAAAAGCCCAAAACCATCCCGACGTTCATAAAAATTTGAAACGTCAGCCCGCCGACAATCGCCATAATCACCAGCATTCCGGCGCGGTCAGGTGCTTGCCGGGCGCCCGCGACGAGCCGCGACAAAAGCAGGGCGTAAGCCAACAGCAATGAGATGCAGCCGATAAAGCCGGTATTTTCCGCCGTTACCGCAAAGATAAAATCAGTGTGCGGTTCGGGCAGAAATTTCAACGCGCTCTGCGAAGTTTCCGTGTCGCCTTTGATGCCGCTCAAACCGCCTTTACCAACCGTAATCATTGACTGCACCGTGTGATAACCGAAGCCGCGCGGGTCTGCCGATTCGGGGTCTAAAATCACGTTGACGCGCTCGATTTGATATTTTTTGATGTTGCCCGTCTGCACGCCGACCCAAAAAGCCAGCGGCACAAAAATCAAACCCGCGACAATCGTCAACGCGATGTAGCGAACTTTGACCGCCGACAGAAAAAGCACCACGGCGAGCAGCGGAAAATAGGTCATCGCCTGTCCCGCGTCCGGCTCAAACATAATCAAACCGACGGGCGCGGCTAAAATTCCCGCGCCGACGAGAATTTCCTTAAAGGTCAGCGTTCCGGCTTTTCGCGCCCCGAAGTATTTGGCAAGCAGCAGAACCGTCGGAATTTTAACGAATTCGGACGGCTGAAATTGTCCGATAATCGGGAGTTTGAGCCACGCCTGCTGCCCGTTGACTTTCACGCCGAGACCGGGAACTAAAACCAATGCCAGCAAAATCAACCCGAAAATGTAAAAAACCGGCGCGGCATCAATCACGCGGCGGTAATCAATTATCGCAATCACGGCGAACGCGATGAGTGCAATACCTAATCCGACAATCTGTTTCGACCAGTAGGTTTCCGTCGGCTGCGCGTTGTAAATTTGCCACACGCCGAAACAGACGATGGCAACGGCGAGAAAAGCCGTGAGCCAATCGAAATCTCTGAGATTACGTTTTTCAATAATTGCAGCCATTTTTGAGTGGAGAGTGAAGAGTCGAGAGTGGAGAGTCGAAGAAACTTTTCCTCTCGACTCTTCACTCTCCACTCTCGACTATTTCTTCGCTATTTGTTGTCCGTTCAATAAATTAGGATGATGTTTTGCCAGATACGTTTCATAAACGGCTTTGACGGCGGGCGCGGCGTGTCTGCCGCCAAAGCCGGAATTTTCAATTAAGCCAATGACGGCGATTTCCGGTTTGTATGCCGGCGCAAATGAAACGAACCATGAATGGTCTTGTGCGCCGCCCGAATTGAGCGACGAATTCTGCGCCGTGCCGGTTTTTCCAGCAATGTCGAAGCCGTTGATTTTAATTCCCGCGCCCGTGCCGCCGCCGTTGACGACTCCCCACATTCCGTCGAGCATTATTTTGTTCTGCTCCGGTGTCATCTCGATAATTTTCGGTTCGGGACGGTCGAAACCGAAACTCGGTTTCGCCGGAACGTAATTCGGGTCGCCTTCTTCGCCGACCGCGCCAATGGCTTTGAATTCCTTTAAAAGATGCGGCACGAACATTCTGCCTGCAACTCCGACGGGCGCGACCGCGCGAAGCATTGAAATCGGCGTAACGACCACCGTATCCTGTCCGATTGACGCATAAACCGTGCGAATGTCGCTCCACTTTCCTTCGCGTTTGACGACGCTCGGCATCCACGATTTCGGCGTTTGGCTGATTTTTTCATTCGGTAAATCAATGCCCGAACGCTTGTCAAAATCGAATGTTTCAATCATCTCGATTAAGCCTTCGATTTTCATTTTTAACGCCAGCCGGTAATAGTAACCGTCGCACGATTTGGTAATCGCGTAAGACAGCGGCGGCGAACCGTGGCTGCCCATACAGCGCGTAAATTTGTTGCCGATGGTGATGCCGCCGCCGCAGGCGACGTTCGAGTGCGCGACCGTAATCGCGCCCTGCTGCAAAGCTCCGATTGATTCGGGAATTTTCCACGTCGAGCCGGGATGATAACGTCCCTGAATCGCGCGATTGAGCAGCGGACGTTCTTCGTTCGTGTAATAATTGGCGATTTCGCGCCGACCTTCGGGTGTGGCGATGCGCGTTACAAAAGCGTTCGGGTCGAACGACGGCGCGGAAGCCATCGCTAAAACTTCGCCGTTGTTCGGGTCAATCGCCATAATCGTGCCGCGTTTAGTCGTTGAATTTTCCAACTGTTCTTCCGCCGTTAGCTGCAAATCCAGATCAATCGTCGAAACTAAATCCTGTCCGGCTTGCGGCTCCACCGTTTCGATTTCGCTCTGGACGCGCCCGCGGCTGTCCACGATAACTTTGCGATAACCGGGCTTGCCGCGCAGGTGTTCGTCGTATTGCTGTTCCAAACCGCCTTTGCCGATAATGTCGCCGGGGCGAAAACCTTTTTCGATAACTTCCGGTTTTTCAAGCTGTTTCGGGCTGATTTCGCCGACGTAGCCGAGAACGTGCGCGAGCGTTTTGCCGAGCGGATAAAATCTTTGCGGCTGAAGTTCGACGCGCAGTTCGCTGTATTCGAGGGCGTGCGCTTCAACCCATGAAATATCCTGAATCGAGGCGTTTTCCTTCAACACCATCGTTTCAAAACCGGGTTGTTTTTTGATGAGATTGATGCGCTCGATTAAATACTGACGGTCAACATTCAAGCCTCTGGAATAATCTTCGAGGCGGTCGGTAACGTCAATTTTCTTAATCGGCTCGTTCGACAGAGTTACGTTGTAGGTCGGGCGCGAATCAACCAGTAATTTTCCGTTACGGTCGAAAATCGCACCGCGCGGCGCGGGAATCGGAATCATCCGAATGCGCTGATTTTCTGCTTTATCGCTGTAGTATTCGCCTTTGACGACTTGCAGGTAATAAAGCCGAACGCCGAGAATCGCCAGCAAAACAAATGCGATAACTTGAATCGTGCCGACTCTGATGCCTAAATTCTGCGCCTGGTCGTTGAGTTTCATAAAATTTCAAATCTCGAATTTCAGATTTCAAATCAATTTCAAAATACAAATTTACCCGTTAATCTTCTACTTTCGGCTTCTTAGCTGAATCGGGTTGCGCCGACGGGTTTGTTGACGGCGCGTGGCAAAACTTTCGCGTTTTCCTCTTCTGACATTTTCCGCGAAAACATTATTTAAAAGCAAGAAAATAATTGTTCCCGCGATAGTCGTTCCAATCAACGAGTAAGAAATGGTCGTAATAAATTGTCCGGTCGGCTCTTGTCCGAGAAGCCGGTGCATTCCGTAATAAACCAAATCATCCAGCAAACAAGCACCCGCTATGACGGGAATTCGCAAAAGAAGGTTGTCCAGATAGACGCGCCGCACCATCTCCGAAACGACGAAGGCGACGAGTGTTTTCGAGAACCCGTTCGCGCCCAAAAGCCCGCCGCTCAAAGCGTCAACCGCGATTCCGGCGAATGTCCCGTAAAGCAGAGACCGCATTGAATTGCCCTGAAGCGCGGCATAAACGACGATAATCAGCGGAAAATCAATAAAGGCGAACGGCTCAAAGACGTTGCGAAGCGTCCATTGCAGCAAAACGGCGATAACGAGGGCGATGATGATTTTTGCCTGTTCCATTGTTAGCAGAAGGCAGTCGGCAGAAGGCAGTCGGCGGTTTAGTTTTCAGGCGGCGATAATTGCCGGAACTTAAACTACTTACTGCTTACTGCTTACCGCCTACTTTTTTCGCCGCGTTCGGCAGCGATTTATCAAATTCCGGGCGCGGCGGCGGTTCGTAGAGCAGCACGGCGACTTCCTGCATCGAGGAAAGTTTCGCGCTCGGCTGAATGAAAATTTGCTGCGGCGAAGACGCTGAACTTGAGCGAACTTCGATGACTTCGCCTAACTTCCAATTCGCCGGATAAATCCCGTCCTGTCCGGTCGTATAAACGCTTTCGCCGACTTTGACTTCGATGCTGCCCGGCACGTAGCCCATTTCCAAAATTTCTTTTTTCCCGCTGCCGGTAACGACTCCGAGCGCGTTCGACGTGCCGAGTGCGCCGACGACTGCGCCCAAACCCGCTTTATCTTTGGTTATCAAAGCGACCTGCGCCGTCAAAGGGCTGACCGCCGTTACTCTGCCGACGAGTCCGCCGTTGGTGACGACCGGCATATTTAATTTAACGCCGTCGAGACTGCCGCGATTGATGATCGAAGAGTCGAACCACGCCGACGTATCGCGCCCGATGACCTGGGCACCCAAAATTTTATAACCGCCTTCATTTTTTAATTGAAGAAGCCCTTTCAGACGCTCGTTTTCAGCCGTCAAACTGTTGCCGTTTTGGATGGCGACTTCGAGTTCTTGGACGCGCTGTTTGAGAATGTCGTTTTCACTCTGCGCGGTTCTTAACGATGAGATTGAAGAAAAATAATTAGCGACGGCGGAACTGACAAAAGTAACGGGCGACTGCACGAAATCGGCGACCGTCTGCACCCAAACGCGAATCACGCGCTGCTCCGTATTTGCCTGCCGCGCGTCAAACGCCATCAACACAAAATTGCCCAAAAGCAGCAGCAGCATAATCCATGGCGTTATTTTCCAAACCTCTTTCTGACTTCGCTCAACCACAGCTTTGGAAGGGATGAGGGATGAGGGAATGAGGGATGAACAAAGCAACGCAGAAACGACTTCTTATTCATCCCTCATCCCTCATCCCTCATCCCTTATTACCCTCCCATCATCATCGTGTTGTCCCATTTGACGCGCTTGAGC
>JAJAYR010000032.1 GCA_026786155.1 Pyrinomonadaceae bacterium | reverse complement strand
TTGCACGATATTGATACCGAATACAGTCGCGTTGAGGTTTTCAACACCGTCGAACCAACCAGCAAAAAACCGATTCGCGCTCTGGCGATTGACCCGTTTTTCGTCCAGTCGGCGATGTTTTTAGATTCCGACGAACTCGTTCTCGAATACGCGAAATACTATCATCTGCTCCGGCATTTCAAGCCCGACTTTCAAAACACGCTGCTGATTGGCGGCGCGGGCTACACCTTTCCGCGCGATTATTTATCGAAATACCAAAACGCGCAAATCGAAGTCGTCGAGATTGATTCGCAGATGACGGAAATCGCCCGCGAATTTTTTCGTCTGGAAAATAATCCGCGCCTGAAAATCACGCATCAGGACGGCAGAATTTTTCTCAATCAAACCGACGCGAATCAATTCGACGTGGTTTTAATGGACGCTTTCGGCTCGTTGTTCAGCGTTCCGTTTCAACTGACGACCGTCGAAGCCGTTTCACAAATCAGCCGCGTTTTAAAGGATGACGGCGTAGTAATCTTCAATCTCGGCGGCGCAATCAAAGGCGATGCGAGTAAATTTTTGCAAGCCCAATTGAAAACTTATCGTCGGGTTTTCCCGAAGGTTTATTTATTTAAAATCAATGCCGACTTTCCCGACGAGCGTCTGCAAAACTTGATAATCGTCGCCTGCAAAGAAAAAAACGCCGCGCCTCTGACTAGCGACGACGCGGAAATCTCCAACCTTTTAAATCATCGCTACGGCGAAACCATCGCCGCCGACCTCGAAATTTTGACCGATGACCTCGCGCCGGTCGAGTATTATAATTCTTTCGCGCAAAGCCTCTATCGCCGGTAAAGTCTCAATCGGCATTCATCCGTTCACCGCTTTAAAAACTTTCCTTCCAAATTCTTAATCGCTTCGTTTATCAAGCGATTAACCGGATTCCGCTGCGATTTTTTCATATTAAAAAATTCCGCCGCCAATTTTTTTTGATATTTTTTTTATTCCGATGATAATTTTTTCTCAAATTCGGTGCGTTAATAAGTAAGGAACAATTTACTCGGAAATTAAATTTACTTCACTTTCCTCAAACTCAATTTTTTTAGGTGGTAAAAATGAAGTTTAAAGTGCAGCAGAAAAGAGAACCAGCCGAAGAGAAAACGGCTGAATTTTTAGGCGGAAAAAATGAAGTTATAACTATCATCATTTCCGAGAATAATATGAATTTTATTGCTTTATACAATTTGCCGGACGCGAATTTTAGAACGGAAAACAAAGCCGAAATCGCCGACGGCGGCAGCCCGGCGACCGGACGGGTTACGCTGAGCGTTGACTTCGACGGCGGCAGCGGCGGCTCGTGCAAAATGGTTTTTACCGGCGGTCAGGACAAAATTTTAATCAGCGATTTTTATAATCTTTTGACGGAAAATGTTCGGATTAGTCAAAAGACAAATTATAAAAACGAACAATCAGCCGTTTGAATTGCCGATTTGAGAATCCGACAAATTTTCAAACCGTTTCGCTATCATCATCGTCAATCAAACGAAAGAATCGAGATTTTTCATCGCAAACCTTGTCCGACCTGCTGCGTTCCGAACGTGCCGATGCCGTTTAATCTAAAACTGAAAACGAAGCGGTTTTCGCGGCGCACGCCGACGTTGAAAGTCGAATACTGAATCGTCGCCGAACAGCAGTCGAAGGCGTAGCCGAGCGTCGCCAGCGTGCTGATGAGCGACGATTCGCTCACACCGCGGCGATTTTCAAAGTCGAAAAACAGCGACGTTCCGCCGTAAAAACCGCGGTTGCGGTCGCCCACGAAAACCGACGGACTCCACTGCGAACCGCGCCGCGTTCCCGGTTCATTGGCGAATTGATTGCTGAATTTTTGCAGCGACGGAATCAGAGTAATGGCGCGGGTGTAATAAAAAGTTTGAAAAATTTTCACGAGCGGCGTATCATAGCCGACGGTCGCCGAAATGTCGCGCAGATTGCCGTTAAAAGTATCAATATCCATTCTCGTGTTGACGAAAACTGTGCGTTGCGGGCGATACGTCGCGTCAATGTTGACGGGCGAAAACCTGCGCGGAACGCCGCCGAAAGTGTAAAACGAAAGCGCGGTCAGCGGTGCGATTTGATTGCGAATGCCGGGCGTGAGTGCGCCGCCGAATGTTTTATCGAAAAAGTATTTGCCGCGCACGGTCAGCGTAAAAATTTCATAAGGCTGAACCGACAAGGAATTTTTCGCGGCACTTGGATTTTCCTGAAGTCGCTTTTGCGCTTCGTTCGTAACGGCTTCCGTGTAACGGCGCGTGAAAAAACGGTTGGTGACGCCGTATTCGATTTCGTTCGTGTCGGTCGCCGTATCTTCGTAATCGAAACGAATGATTTTATTGAAATTATCCACGCCCTGAATCAAACGATAAGTCAGATACGGCTCAATCGTGTGGCGAAAACGCAATGACCCGTTCGAGCGAAAGAAGTTTTTCGCCAGCGCGACGGGACGAAAATCCAGTTCAAATTCGCCGTATTTGCGCGTTACCGGCTGCCCGACGACGCGGCGCATATCGTTGAACGAATCCGAATAAAATGTAACGCGCCCGCCGCCGGTCGCCGTCAGCGAAAAATACTTGAAATGCAGCGGCACGGTAATTTGCGGATGCGCGTCAATGCGCTGCACGAACGCCGACGTTTCCACCGGATTGAAGTTATTGAATTGCCCTAAAATACTGTCGTTAATCACTTCTTCGCGCCGCGAAACGCCTTCCAAACTCGTCTTGAACGAAAAATAAACATTCTTCAAAAACGGAATTTCACTCGGACGCTTCTCAAAATTAAAACTTGGCAGATTGCGCGTTTTGATGCGGAGATTCGGAATCGAAATGACCTGCGAACGCGCCAATATATTTCCCGTGTAACTGCCCCAGCTTTTGTTGAGGTAAAACTGCGAAACCTCAATCGGCGAAATAATCTGCTGAATACCGTCGGAAAAAACCTGTCGGAAATCGAGATTGGAAGTCAGTCGCACGTCGGCAACGGCGGTGTAGCCTTTCGGAAAATACTGCACGCCGTCGGCGTAAAATAAAGTTCCGCCCTGGTCGGGATTTTCCGCGCTTTTCTTTTCACCGAAAAGACGGTCTTGGACAGCGTAAAATCCGAAATCGAGATACGAACGCGAATTGAAACGGGTGCGAAAATCTGCGCCGTAACCGATGCCGCGCGAGGCGTATAAATCGGTGCGGAAAGTTACGTCGGCGCTGCGTCCCAAAGTTTGATAATAAGCGGTCGAAAGCCGGAAACCTTTGTTGGCGGAAAATGCGAAGGTCGGCGTCAAAAAACCCGATGCGCGGTCGCGCTGTTTGATCGGAATCGAAGCATACGGCAGCGGCAGAATCGGAATATCTTTAATGCGAAACTGCGCGTTCGTCAGTTTCACTTTATCGTTCGGTTTGATAACGGCTTTCCCGGCGGTGAAACTCCATTTCGGGACGTTTTCTTCGCAGGCGGTAAATTTTCCGTTGATAACGACGAACTCGTTTTCGGCGAGTCTTTCCACGCGGTCAGCCGTAAAATAAAGCACCGTGCCGTCGTTGGTTTGATTGGTGAAGCCGGTCGAATCAACAAAAAATCCGAGTTTCGTTTTATAATTAAATTCGCCGCGCGTGCCGGTGATGCGCTGGTTGTCGGATTCATCGAAAACGACGCTGCCCTCGGCGACCATTCGCCCTTCGGCTTCGTAAATCGTGATTTTATCGGCTTGCATCCGGTAAATCCCGTAACGCACGTCAACATTTCCCGAACGCACGATAACGCGCTTGCCGGCTTCGCCTTCGATGGGTTCGCGCTCCGAATAAACGACTAATTCATCATCGCCGCCTTCCGGTTGATAGCCGGAATCAGTTTGCTTTTTCGGAGTTTTATTGGTTGATTCGGGCG
>JAJAYR010000031.1 GCA_026786155.1 Pyrinomonadaceae bacterium | reverse complement strand
TGTTGGAGCGGTTTCATAATTTGCTGTTTGCCCGCCGCTTATTTAACTTTTTCAGCGTTCACTAAGAAAAGATTTTGTGTTATCTTTTCTTAGTGAGTTCGGGTAAGAAAGTTTCTTTCTTAAAATATGCAGCTAAAAACAAATCGTGCCGGATTTCTCATTAATTGTTCGACCGCTGGAGAATCATTTCAGGCATTTGTGCCAAATGCTCTGCCGCCCGCGCCATCGCTTGACCTCAATGGCGAACATTTTGACCGTTTGGAGCGGGCGAACCGCGCTCTTGGAAAGCTCGACGGATTATCGCGCTTTCTGCCTGACGTTTCGCTTTTTGTTTACTGGTTCGTGCGAAAGGAAGCCGTGCTGTCATCGCAAATCGAAGGCACGCAAAGCTCCCTGTCAGATTTATTGTTGTATGAACAAAAGGAGATGCCGGGCGTTCCGCTCGAAGATGTCGAAGAGGTTTCTCGTTACGTCGCGGCGGTTAATCACGGCGTTAAAAGACTGCGCGAAGGCTTTCCGATTAGTCTCCGCCTGCTGCGCGAAGTTCACGAAGTTTTATTGCAGACGGGACGCGGCAGCACCAAACAGCCGGGCGAATTTCGCCGCTCGCAGAATTGGATCGGCGGCACTCGTCCCGGCAACGCCCGCTTTGTTCCGCCTCCGCCGGAAAATTTGATGGAGTGTTTGGGCGATTTGGAAAAGTTTCTGCACGACCAGCCCGAAAAAACGCCGACGCTGATTAAAGCCGCGCTCTCGCACGTTCAGTTTGAAACGATTCACCCGTTCCTTGACGGCAACGGGCGCGTCGGCAGACTCCTCATCACTTTGCTGCTCTGCGCCGAAAATGCCGTTTCCGAGCCGACTTTGTATTTAAGCTTGTATTTCAAACGGCATCGAGAGATTTATTACGAGTTGCTGCAAAGGGTGAGAACCGAAGGCACTTGGGAAGAATGGCTGTTGTTTTTTCTCGAAGGCGTCGAAGAAACGGCGGAAGAAGCCGTGTCCACAGCAACGCATATTTTAGAGATTTTCGCCCAAGACCGCGCTCGTATCGAATCTTTGGGCAGACCTGCCGGAAACGCCCTGCGCGTCCACTCGCTGCTGCAAAGAAAACCCGTGGTGTCGGTTACATCGGCGGCGAATGAATTGAGCTTGACCGCTCCCACAGTGAGAAGCGCGATTGATAATTTGCAGAAAATCGGCTTGGTGCGCGAGGCGACCGGCAAAAGGCGCGACCGTCTTTTCGTTTACAGTCGTTACCTCGACATTTTGCAGGAAGACACCGACGAGAGTTTTTCCGGCTCGTAAATATAAACGGCGAAAATCAAGAATACAAAACGATTCGATTCCCGGCGCGCGTCTCCGTCATATCAATCACGCGCTGGTTGCCGCTGCCCGTCCACAAGCCTGCGCTTTGCGCGAGCGATTCGATGTAAGCTCCGTCAATCAAAATATCAATCTCGCCCAAACTCGCGCCGATTGCCGGTTGTTTAATTGATTTTTCCCGAAGCTGTTCGAGCGTGTAGCCGCTGTAACAAACGATGTGCGGGCAACTGCGTTTTCGCAGCTCTTTGACGAGAGCGAGCAAACCTTCGGGTTGTGCGAACGGTTCACCGCCCAAAATGCTCACGCCGTCGCGCTCGAATTTAGAATCGAGTAATTCTTCAGCTAACACGGCAATAGGAATTAATGTTCCGGCTCGCTCGTCGTGCAGGTTTTCAACCCAGCATCCTTTACATTTCAGAGGACAATACTGAAATAAAACCGAGCTGCGCCTGCCGGGACCTTCCGTCAAAGAATCGTGGTAAAAACCCGCGATGCGAACCGAAATACTGTTAGTTGGTTGTTTGGAAAAACTGACGGGCGGCTTGGTGATTTCAAGCGGGCGAGCGCATCCGATTTCCTGCGATTCGCCTAAAGTTTCGCGTAAATGCTCGATTGCATCGGCATTTAAATCCGGGTTATCTTCAACCAAAATCGCGCCGCGCACGTCATCAACGATAAGAGTTATTTCCGGCATCGTTTTTTATTCGCCGCCTTTGGTTTTCACAACGGCTTCGGCGGCTAAATCGGCTGGAGTATTGGTTTCGTAAATCGAAAGGCTGCGCTTCACAAATTCAGAGCGCGGAAAAGGCTCGCCCGTCGCCTGCTCGCGGATCGCGTCGTGCAGTTTTTCCGTGAACGCGGGCGAAAACGTCGTTACTCTAATCGCTTTGACAATTCCGGTCGCGGCTTCGACAAGAATGATTTTGAGCAAGATTCGCTCTGCCGGGTTTGCTTGCGGCGCGGGAATTCGGCGGTCTTCCTCCGCGACGTTCCACCACGAAAAGGCAGAATCCGACCAAGGCAGGACTTCGCCGAACCGATATAAAAGAAAAACGATTCCGTTTTCGCAGTAAATCCCGAACTCGGCTTCTGCTTCGCGGACAGCTTCGATTTCTTTCGGATGCAGATTTTTCATCGAAAGAAGAAGCGTGTGGTCGCCCGATTGGTAATTGTATTCAATGGCTTCGGGCAACTCAGTTCGATTTTCAAAAAGCGGTTTTCCGATGGCGACGATTTGCATAAGTTTGTAATTTCAAAAGAGGGTGCGCCGCCCGCGAACAAGCGATGCGACGCGCTGGTTTTGGTTTGATGTCGGGAAAGCTATTTACCTTTTATTTGCCGCTTCACCTGCGGCTGAATCGTATATTCGCGCGTTTTTTCGTCGCGGATGGGTTTACCGAAGACGTTTTTGATGGCTTCGGCGGTTTTCTCGCAAGCAGAACCAGCGATACCTTTGATTTTGGACTCCATTTCGCCCGTCTCCGCGTTGATTTCAATTTCTATTTCCGGCATAAAGTTTTTGATTCTCCGTTCGATTATTCAATGTCCGCAATTTCGGGTTGATACAGCACGGTTTCAGGAAACAATCGGCAATACGCCACTATTTCGTCCACATCCTCGTCCTTACCCGCGTCAAGCGCACCCGTAATCATTTGCGAAATTCGCTCGTCAAGTTCGCTCGTCTCGTCTGCGTCCCAATTAACGGCGACGGCTCGCGTTTTACCATCGTCCGGGCGATGACCGATTGCCGAAACCGAGTCCGAATAAAAAAGCGCGTCCAAGAATGAACGCGCTTCGCCAGCCGTTTGGTGGACGATCTCAATAATTTGAGCCATAAAATTTTAGTATTTAATGCGAATTTTAATCGTTGAGCCGACGCGCTCCTGATGCAGAGTGCCGCGCAAATTGCGGGCGAGCTTTTCAGCCGATTTCAAGTTGTAATTCGTCCGCAGATTCGTTAAAAACTTGCCCTGCATAATAAACGAGCGGTCATATTCGCTGATGACGGGAACGTAGCCGCTTTCGGTTTTTTGAAATCCCAGGTCGTTCGACGCTGCGCCGATAAATTTACGTCTGACGACGATATGCGCCGTCTCAGGTCGTCGGTCGCCATGATAACCGTAAAGCGACAACGCTTCGCCTTCCTCCGTCTCTGCGTAACCGCATTCACGAAGTGCTTTCAAAAGACATTCGCGGTCTTTGAATGCCGCGCTCGTGAACGTCATATACTTTGACATTTGTTGGTGTCCACTCCTCTCGAAAAGTATCTTCAAAATCTACTCTTTACTCGCCGCTTTCTTTTTGTTTGTTTTTTGAACCGCGCTGGAATTAGAGTAAAATCCTAACTTTAAACTTGAAGCGATTGATGAATGTTTTACAATACATTGAAGAAACAAACCCGCCGGAAGTCCGCGAGATTTTAATTGCAGCACATCATTTTTTGCAGGAGAATCTGCCGCCTTTCGCCGCTTGCGCTATCAAATGGAGAATTCCCTTTTACACCTTGCGCCGAAATTTTTGTTATTTGAATCGTCACAAAGACCACATCACGCCCGGTTTTCCGCACGGCTACAAGCTCGTCCCGCGACCGGGCATCCTATTGGACGAAACCGGAAAACTAAAGCAGATTCGTTATCTTGAAATACGCTCCATTGAAGATTTATATTCCGAAGAAACGCACCAGATTTTGCACGAAGCGATTATTCTTGATGAAATGATGGCTAAAGTTAAGTCCAAATTCGGCAGGAAAAATCAACGCGTTTTTTATTAAAATCTTAGCCGATTAGATTTCCAACACTCTCGCGCCGTTTCCCGGTGCCGCTTGATTAACTGCTGAAGCGTTGCGGTTGCCCTTGATGTTATTTTTCGCCCAATCGCGGATTTCGTCAATCTTGGTTTTCATCATCTCGGCGGTCGGTGAGATAGTGCCGATTGCCGCGACGACATCTTTGGTTTGGGCGGCGCGATTTCCGTCAATAAACGCTTCGAGAACCGCGTCCTTGACCGCGCCTTCGATTTCCGCGCCGGAAAACTGTTCCGA
>JAJAYR010000030.1 GCA_026786155.1 Pyrinomonadaceae bacterium | reverse complement strand
AGACATATCCATCGCGCCCGCATAAACTCGATGTCCGCCGACTTTGCCCGTTCCCGAAACAATCGCTTCCGGCAAACCCGAAGATTTTTTCGCCGCTGCGAGCCGTTCGATATACGGCTTCGTGTCAACGAAACCGAGCGGGTCAGCCGACATCACTTCTTCGTCGAGCTTTTGATATTCGCCGTCGTCAAACAGCGTGTCGAGCCTTTCGCGGGCGGGCAGACGAAAATGATAGGCGCAATGGGTGCAAACCTGAAACGATTCGCGGAGTTCGCGTTTATACAGCGCGTTGTCGCATTCGGGACATTTGACGAAAATGCCCTCGGTTTTGACGCGCTTTACTTCATCATTGGTCTGCTCTTCGATTTTGGGATTTTTGCGGCTGAACCACGACATAAATTATTTAAAACTTTTTGCTCAATCAGAATGTTTTCAAGATTAACACAAGCCGAAACGCAATCGGAAGCGTGATTAAATTTTCCGGCAGCCGTCCGTTTTGATAAATTGAATTCTAAACAGACTCGACTTACCGGCGTTTTCTTTGCAGATAAAATCTTATTTGTGATAAGTTTGCACTGTTCAACTCCTAAAAATTTCAGAGGTTCAATCAATGCAAAAATTTATTTTGTTACTTTCCCTAATTTTCGGCGCGTGTCTGACCGAAGGCTTTTCAGCCGTCAAAACTTGGGACGGCGGCGGCGCGGATGCCAATTGGACGACAGCGGCGAATTGGACGAACGACGCTGCGCCGGTCGCCAATGACGACCTCGTTTTTCCCGCAACGGCGGCGCAATTCAACACTAATAATAATTTTTTTATTCTGACGAGTTTTCGCTCGCTGACGTTTCAGGACGGAGCTTACACGGTCGGCGGCAATCCGTTTCGACTGACCAACGGTTTGATCATCGGCGGCGGAACACAGACGATTAACACCGCCATCACGACGAGCGCGGCGCAGACTTTTTCCGCCGCGCCGGGTTCGCTGACGACGCTCGCCGTTTTATCAATCGGCAGCGGCGGTTTGACGATTGACGGCGACGGCAATTTCGGCATCGGCTTGATTTCCGGTTCGGGCGCAATTATCAAAAACGGTCTGGGCGCGGCTCTGCTGGCTTCGGCGAGCGGTTACAGCGGCGCGATTGCACTGAATAACGGAATTTTCGTCGCCGACGCGAACATTCCGAACAGCGCGGTAACGATTAACGGCGGCACCATCAGCGGCGGCGAATTCGGTTTCAGCGGCTTCGGCGGCACGGGAACAGTCGGCGCAACGACCGTTACGAGGGGCGTTTTGAGCGCGGGAACGCTGACCTCGCCGACGGGAATTTTGAATATCAACAACGGATTGACTTTCACCGTCAACGGAATTTACGCCTGTAAAATCAGCGGCACGGCGGCGGGCGCGAACGGACACGACCAATTGAATGTAACGGGAACGGTTTCGTTGAATAACGCGCAACTCGTCCCGATTCCGTTCGGGACATTTCGACCGGCAATCGGCGATTCGTTCGTGATTTTGAAAAACGACGGCGCGGACCCAATTGTCGGAACATTTTTGAACGCTCCCGAAAACGCGGTTTTCGGCGGCGCATTAAATACGGCTTTCCGCGTCACTTATCAAGGCGGCGACGGCAACGACATCGTTATCACGCGCGTCGCCCGCAGCCGTTTCGATTTCGACGGCGACGGTAAATCTGACGTTTCGGTATTTCGCCCGTCAAACGGCGTTTGGTATTTGAATCAATCAACCGTCGGATTTCGCGGTGTAACTTTCGGCGCGGGCGACGACAAAATCGTTCCGGCTGATTACGACGGCGACAACAAAACCGACATCGCCGTTTTTCGCCCGTCAAACGGTTTCTGGTATCAGCTTCGCAGTTCCGACAACACTTTTTCGGCGACGCTTTTCGGTATTTCTGAAGACGTTCCCGTCCCGAACGATTACGATGGCGACGGACGCGCCGACATCGCCGTTTTCCGCCCGTCGAACGGCACTTGGTATGAATTGAGAAGCATCACCAACCAATTTTTCGCCCAACCGTTCGGACAAAACGGCGATAAGCCGATTATCGGCGATTTTGACGGCGACGGTTTGGGAGATTTGGCGGTTTATCGCGGCGGCAATTGGTATCTTTTTGAAAGCGCGAGCAATACGTTTCGCGGTGTTTTGTTCGGCAATCCGACGGACAAACCCGTTTCGGGCGATTTTGACGGCGACGGGAAAACCGATTTAGCCGTCGTTCGCAGCGACGCGGCGCAGAATAAATCTGACTTCTATATTTTGCGAAGTTCCGACAACGGATTTAACGCGCTGACCTTCGGAATCGCAGCCGATATTCCAGTCGTCGGCGATTACGACGGCGACGGAAAATCCGACGTGGCGGTTTTCCGAATCGGCAACGGCACTTGGTATCTGAATCGCTCGACTTCCGGCTTTACCGGAATCGCTTTCGGACAAAGCGGCGATAAGCCGACTCCGAGTGCGTTTCTGCCGTAAGCGAACAGTTCAGAGTTCACGCTTCAGCGTGTCTTTCCGCCAGCGGAGCGCGGCGGTGAGGCAAACTAAAGTTTGGACTCTGAACTTGAAGATTAGTTGAGAACCGCAAGCATTTCGGCGTGAATCAAACCGTTGTCGGCGCAAATCGGCGGCTCGTAAATGCTGAATTTTGAATCGTCGTAATACGAAACTCGCCCGCCCGCTTCTTCGATTAACAAAACACCGGCGGCAACGTCCCAGGCGTGCAAACCTTCTTCCCAAAATCCGTCGAAACGCCCGCAGGCGACATACGCCATATCAATCGCCGCCGAACCGTCGCGCCGCACACCACGCGATTTTAGGAGAAAATCGGTCAAGTGTTTGGCGAAATTTTCGCGCTGTTTGAAATCGTAAGGAAAGCCCGTGATGATGAGCGATTCGCTGAGTTTTTCGGTTTCCGACACGCGAATCGGTTTATTATTTAACGTCGCGCCGCTGCCTTTTTCCGCCGCGAAAATTTCGTTGCGCGTCGGGTCGAAAGTTACGCCGACGACGATTTCGCCGTCGTGTTCGAGCGCGAGCGTGACGCAGAAACACGGATAACCGTGCGCGTAATTGGTCGTGCCGTCGAGCGGGTCAATTATCCATTTCCAAGTCGTATCACCTTCAATCGAACTCGCGCCCGATTCTTCCGCCAAAATCGCGTGTTTTGGATAATGCGAACGAATCCGTTCGATAATCGCTTTTTCCGAAGCCAAATCAGCTTCGGTTACTAAATCAATATCGCCCTTTTTCGAGATATTAATTTTGCGCCCGAATTTTTCGAGCAGAATTTGTCCGGCTTCCCGCGCCGTTTCAATAGCAAAATTGAGCATTTATTTTATTTTCCGCGAAAGTAAATATCAACGTAATCGGTTACAGCGTCGCACGGGTTGTCCATCTCCTGAAGTCGCCAGTATTTTCTTTTTCCCGTTACGGCGAAAGTCATTGCGCCTTCGCGTTGGCACGGTGCGCCGTTGTTGATGTGGCTGATTTGCATTTCGATAGTGCCGTCGAATTTGAAATCTTGGGCGTTGATTTCCGTTATTACGCCGTCAACTTTAACGTAATCCGTGCCTTTGCGCTGTCGCTGTTCGCCTTTCAGATATAAAACGCCGTGTTTGTTGACGACGTTTGCCGCGCCGAAATAGTCCCAACTGATCCATTGCAGCGACAAAAGATGTTTCCCCAAAAGCATTTTCCGGGCGTTCGCGTCGTTGACAACCGTTTTTTCCTGCGCGAAAGCCGCCGCATTCAATCCGGCTAAAATTAACAAACCCGTGCCAAAGATTTTCTTGAACATATTATTTGATAAATTTCTCGCTCGTTCTCAAAAATTCCTGAATCTGCGCGTCCCAAAATTTCCAATCGTGAACGCCGGGCAATTGACGATATTCGTGTCTCACTTTTTTCTCCACCAAAACGTCAACAAAACTTCGATTGTTTTGAAATAGAAAATCTTCCGTGCCGCAATCGAGATAGATAAATGGAAGATTTTTTATTTTGTCGGCGGGCATTTCCTTTATCAATTTGAAAATATCGTTTTGCTGGCGCGTCGGGCTGTCGGCGGCTCCAAAAACGCCAATAATTGATTTGCCGAGGTCGTTACGTGCGCCGAGTTCTTTTTCCGTCCACGAAGCCGCGCCGAGTGCGCCGCTGAAACTTCCGACGAGCGCGAATTTTTCGGGATATTTCAAACCGAATTTGAGCGAACCGTAACCGCCCATCGAAAGTCCGGCGACGGCGCGATGATTTTTGTCGGCAATCGTGCGGAAATTTTTATCAATTTCGGGCATCAATTCCTGCACGATATAGCTTTCGTATTTGTCGTTGGGAACGGTTGCGCTGTCGGAATACCAGCCGTTATCGCCTTCGGGCGTAACGATAATGTAATCGTATTTGGCGGCGTATTCGGCGAGTTTTGTGCGGTCAGTCCAATTGTCGAAATGTCCGGTCAAACCGTGAAGCAGGTAAATGACGGCGTAACGACGATCTTTTTCCGATTTGTAATTAACCGGCACGACGACGCGATACGGCATTTCACGCGCCATCAATTTGCTGTTTAATTTATAGTTCTCGACCGTTGCCGGAAGCGCGATTTTCGGCTGTGCCGGCTGCGCGTAAGCCGAAAACGATAAGCTGAAAACGGCAATCAGCCATAAAGATAATTTAAGTTTTTTAGTTTTCATTGTTAATTACAATCAGAATTACGCGACATTTTCACCGATTTTACAGCGAACAGTTGATAGCGAAAAGCGAACAACGACGCGAACGCAACTGCTCGCTGTTCGCTATCAACTGTTTGCTGTTCGGCAAAGAAAAATCTACTGTTTGGCAACTTTTCCATTCAACCGCGTAACTTTTACAGATTTTAATTATCCGAAATGACGGCTGAACCAGCCTTTATTTTCCGTCTCGTGATGAGCGATTTGCGCGAGTTCGCCCGCGTCGAGCCACACGCCCGTGCAAGCGCTGCAAACGTCAATCTTGATATTTTCAAAATCGGTTTCGACTAATTTGCCGTCGCATTTCGGGCAGTTCATCGCGCTTGCCGAAAGATTTTCAGAACTGATTTTAGCTTTCAATTTTTCCATCAATTCCCGCTCCCGACGGTAAATGTATTCGTTTTCTAAAGCGTGTCCGCGGTCATCCAATTCTAACGGCATAAATTTTTTCTCCTGAAAAGTATTGTTTCTAAAAAAGTAACAAACAAATCGGTATCTTCCAAATTGCTGATAATGATTATGCCGCGCTGATTTTTCTTTCGCGGTTGAAACAGATTTTTTTTCAAACGTGTTAGATTTCGCATCAAAAACTTTTTTTCGCTATTAAATTCATTTGAAAAATTTATGTATCCAAAATCATTTCGCGTTAGGGCTTCGGCTTGGCTATTGATATTTTTATTGTCGTTTGCTCAAATCGCAACCGCGCGTCCGTTGTTTCAACTTCCGCAACGGCAGGACGATCAGAAGGTTAGAAAACTTCCGCCCGTCAATTACATTCACAGTCGTGAAATTGATGTCAAAAATGTTTCGATTAATTTGCAGTTTGATTGGGACAAAGAACAGGCTTACGGCAGCACAACCGTAACGCTCGCGCCGTTTAAGGATTTGAAAAGTTTCAATTTGGACGCCGCGGCGATGACCGTTAATTCCGTAACGCTGGCGAACGGAACGACTTTGAAATTCGCTTACGACGAGAAAAAAACCGATGACAATCTCGAAATCACGCTCGACCGCGTTTATAAAAAAGGCGAAGATGTGGCGGTCAAAGTTGATTATCGAACCAATTACGTCAACACCGCTGACTCCGACACGGCAATCGGCAGTTTCGGGCGCGGGCGGCGTTTTATCAAACCGACGGCGGAAGAACCGAACAAGCCGCGTCAAATCTGGTCGCAGGGCGAAACGGAATTTAACCGCTACTGGTTTCCGTCCTACGATTCGCCGAACGATTTCCGCACTTCCGAATTAAAAGCGACGGTCGCCAAACCATTTATGGTCGTCTCGAACGGCAAACTGCTCGAAGTCAAAGACAACGGCGACAACACGCGAACTTTTTACTGGAAAATGGACGTGCCTTACACGAATTACCTGTCGTCAATCGTCGTCGGTGAATACGCGGAAATCAAAAACGGCGAATACGAAGGCGTTCCGATTTTAGCTTATGGCTATCCGTCGGAAACGAAAGAAGTTGCCGCGACGTTTCTTGAAGCGCAATTTAAAAAGGCGTTGGCGGATAACGTAAAACCTCAATAATCTATCAGAAGCTGTTTGAAAACTCAGATTTTAACCGCCAAACACGCGAAACACGCTAAAAATAAAACTAAAACTAAAAAATTTATTATTCTTTTTTTCGTTTCTTTGGCGTATTTAGCGGTTTATAATCTTCCTTTTATTCTGTTTTCGGGGTTTTCAAACAGCTTCCCAGAGATTTTGCCTGTAAATGAAGAATCGGAGTTGATGAATCTTTGGAAACATCAACTCCGATTTTTATATTTAAAATTTGGGAGGCTTCAGACTTAACCGCAACACAAGCTGAAATTGCTGCCGTTGCTCGATTCCTCGTCTAGCGGAGTTCACAACTCAAACCTTGTGCGGAGCCTGAAGCCATAAAGAAGCAGGCAGTCGGCGGAAGGCAGTAAGCAGTCGAAAATTCTTCCTGCTCGCCGCCTTCTGCCTTCTGCCAACTGATTTCTGGCGGAAAGGGTGGGATTCGAACCCACGGAACCCTTTCGAGTTCACTACATTTCCAATGTAGCCAATTCAACCGCTCTTGCACCTTTCCATAAAGGGCAGAGGATGAGGGATAAGGGATGAATCGAAATCTAGTATTCCGATTCATCCCTCATCCCTCAGCCTTCATCCCTTAAACTCTGGCGGAGAGGGTGGGATTTGAACCCACGGTACCGTTTCCGGCACTCCGATTTTCGAGACCGGTGCACTAAGCCACTATGCGACCTCTCCGCAAATAATATCTTTCATTTTCAAATTGATTTAGCGTTGCGGCGGGCGCGAAAAAAATCCTGCATCAGTTTTCGGCAATCTTCCGCCAAAACGCCGCTCGTAATTTCAATTTGATGATTCAAAGAACTCGTATTGCAAAGCTGAAAAACACTTTCGACTGCGCCGAAGCGTTCGTCGTGCGCTCCGAAAATTAACCGTTCGATTCGTGCGTGAACGAGTGCGCCCGCGCACATCGCGCAAGGTTCTATCGTCGTATAAAGCGCGGTTTCCGTCAACCGATAGTTGCCGATTTTGGCGGCGGCTTCGCGCAAAACTAAAATTTCAGCGTGGGCGGTCGGGTCGCTCGCCGTGATTGTGCGATTTCCCGCGACTGCCAGCAGTTCGCCGTTTTTGTCAACCAAACACGCGCCAATCGGAACTTCTTCCAAACCCCGCGCCGCCGTCGCCGCGTCAATCGCCTTTCGCATCCAAAATTTATCTTGCTCGAACATTGAAATTCATTCCGGCTTGCGAAAAGCGCAAACAAAAAATATAGGTTTCTGCAACCGAACTGTCAAGCCGGGCGAATTCAATAAAAGTTAATGATTCGGATTAATTTTCTTGCAATGAAACTTTTATCGTTGTTTAATAATTATTGGAGCGGCGAGTCGCCCTAACTCCACTTTCCTCGAAAGGTAATATGAAACACGAAGTTCGGTTCACCAGCGAAGCATTCAAAGATTCCGCCGCAGACGAAAAACCCAGCCACCAAAACGGCAATTCCGATTTTCGTTCGTTCGCCGAAGAAGTTCGCGCCCGCAGCGAAAAGCCGAAACCGTCGCCGCTGACGATTCCGCAAAAACTCGCGCCCGCCGAATTTAATACGGCGATGGTGCATTTTTATCGCGGCGAAGTTCAACGCTCGAACGTCTGGCGGACGCGGCTCGACGCGACGACCAATTGGGCGGTAATTACGGCGGGCGCGACGCTTTCGTTCGTCTTCAGTTCGCCCGACAATCCGCATTTTGCGATTCCGATAAATACGATTCTAGTTTCGATTTTTCTTTTTATGGAAGCCCGCCGCTATCGTTATTACGAAGTTTGGGCGAACCGTGTGCGCGTTCTTGAAACAGGTTATTTTGCACCGATGCTTTCACATCAAACAATTGCGCCGGACAAAGAATGGGCGGAACATATCTCGGCGGATTTGCTCACGCCGCATT
>JAJAYR010000029.1 GCA_026786155.1 Pyrinomonadaceae bacterium | reverse complement strand
TTCAGTCGGCGGTTTATGATTAGTCGCTTTAACAAATTCGGCGTATTGCTCGTTGGTCGTTTCGTAAATGTCCATAAAAAACGGCTGAACCGAAACTTTATGCGCGGGCTTTTCGGCTTCGGATTTGCCGTCGTCGCGTCCCATCGTAAATTCGCCGACCGGAACGTAAGCCATTCCCGTCGGCGCGGTTGGAACATTAATTTTAGCCGTATTATTTGCTGAACTATTATTCGCCGTGCTTGCAACTGAATTAGAATTTCCCGACAATGCCCAGAATAAACCGCCAATCAACAGCAAACCTAAAATTCCACCACCGATTGCCAACAGCAGATTATTGTTTATCTTCACGCCGCGATTTTGCCCGACCTCGCGGCTGATTTTTTGCAGTTCGACTTCCTGGCGTTCGACTCGCTCGCGCTCTAAATCGTTCCAATCTCTGGTTGGCTCGACTTCTGTGTCATCGGTTCTGATTGTCGGCGAAGCCTGCGTTTCTTGTATAACATTTTCCGTCGCGGCAAGCGGATAATAAGTTTTCCGGTTCGCTTCCGATTCTTTTTCATTTTTAACCGGATGCGGTCGGTCGGCGAGAATTTTTTTGACCGTTTCATTCGGCGGCGATTTCAAAATTTCGTTATCAATCTCTCTTTGTTCATCGGTAACTGATATTTGCGGTTTTGTCGGTTCGAGTTCTTCAATTTTTTCAGTAGCGATATGTTTCTGCTCGCTATTTCCTTTCAGATTATAAATCGCCCGTTCGACCGCCAGCCGCATTTCCTTTGCCGTCTGATAGCGTTTGCCGACTTCCTTCTGCAAAGCGTTTTCGACAATGTTTCGCAGTTCCGGCGCGACATATTCAGGCAGAGTCTTCGGCTCTTCTTCCTGAATCATTTTTATCAGCAGCCATAGCTGTTCGTGTTCGTATGGATAACCGCCGGTTAGCATTTCATATAAAATTACGCCCGCCGACCAAATATCAGTTTGCTGAGATTTGTTTCCGAGAAATGATTCGGGCGACATATATGCCGGACTGCCAATTGGTTTGGTTGACATCGTGCCGGTCGAGACGATTCGGGAAATGCCGAAATCGGTGATGCGCGGGAAATTTCCCTGCAATAAGATATTGTCGGGTTTGAGGTCGCGGTGAACGACGCTGCGCGAGTGCAGATGTTCGATGCCGCGCAGAATTCCCGTCATCATTTCCAGAGCCTGCTCTTCGTCCGGTGCTTTTCCGCCGTATTTCTTGAGCCAATTATTGAGCGAGCCGCCTTCGGCGTATTCGCTGATGATGACGATATGATTATTGGCGATGAACATATCAATCACCGACATCACATTCGGATGTCCGCCCGCTTCGATCCACGTATCAACTTCGGCTTCGGCGGCTTTCAGATTGACTTCTTCGCCGAGATTCGACAAAAATTTCAGCGCGTGGCGAACTTTGCGCGTCGAAAACTGCAACTGCTTTTCCGCCAGCCAGACTTCGCCGAACTGCCCTTTCCCAAGAAACTTGACAAGGCTGTAATCACCAATTTTATCGTCCTTTTCGAGCATCAGTTTTTATGAACTGTAATAATTTTTTAGAGATTAGTTAGAGTTTTGTTTGAGATATTACACTTTATTCTATGAGAACTCAACAATTTTTCCATAGCTCCGAACTAAAACCGTCAGACAAATTTATTTTTAATATGCCGCGCCGTCTTCTCTGGCGATTCAAATATCTTCGACGGTATCTTTCTTCCGAAAGACATTCAGCATAATATAAATTTTTAAGTGAACATTCTCCTCGAAAAAAGCGGCGTTCTTTCGACGATTCAGGATTTGGGCAGAAACGGTTTCCGGCGTTTCGGCATCAATCCGAACGGCGCGATGGACGTTTCAGCGGCGCGTTTAATCAACATGCTGCTCGGCAATTCCGAATCGGAAGCCGTTCTGGAAATGCACTTCCCCGCGCCGGTTTTGAAGTTTGAAAAACCGGCGATAATCGCGCTCGGCGGCGCGGATTTCGGCGCGATGCTCGATGATAAAACAATCGAAAATTGGCGACCTTATTTTGTCGAAAAAAATCGAGTTTTAAGTTTTCCGAAAAAAAATTTCGGCAATCGCGCTTATTTATCACTCAAAGGCGGTTTCAAAATAGACTGCTGGCTGGAAAGTGCAAGCACGAATTTAACGGCAAACATCGGCGGCTTTGAAGGCAGAAGTTTAATGAAAAACGATAAATTATTCTTCAAACAAAGGACAAAGGACGAAGGACTAAGGACTAACTTCAAAATCTCGAAAAGCATAATTCCGCGTTACAGTTCGTTGCCGACCGTGCGCGTCGTCGCGGGCGCGGAATACGAACGCTTGACGGCGTTTAGCGAGCAGAATTTCACCAAGCAAAATTTTACGATTAGCCGAAGTTCCAATCGAATGGGTTTTCGTCTCGACGGCGAACCGCTTTATTTGCTCGATAAAATCGAACTCGTTTCTTCGGCGGTTAGTTTCGGGACGATTCAGCTTTTACCCGACGGACAGATGATAGTTCTGATGGCTGACCATCAAACTTCCGGCGGTTATCCGCGAATCGCGCACGTTGTTTCGGCGGATTTGCCGATTCTCGCGCAACTCGGCGGAGGCGATAAAGTCAATTTCGAGTTGATTTCGCTCGAAGAAGCCGAAGAGTTGACGCTTCAATTTGAAAGAGATTTATCTTTTTTGAAAGTCGGTGTAAATTCAAAATATGCTGTCGGTTGATTTAAATTGCGATATGGGCGAAAGTTTCGGCGCGTGGACGATGGGACGCGATGCCGAATTGATGGATTATGTTTCGTCCGTAAATATCGCGTGCGGCTTTCACGCGGGCGATGCGAGCGTTATCAGAAAAACCGTCGAAACCGCGATTGCCAAAAACGTCGCCGTCGGAGCGCATCCGTCGTTTCCCGATTTGCAGGGTTTCGGCAGACGCGAAATGAAAATGAGCGCGACGGAAATTTTTGACATTGTTTTATATCAAGTCGCCGCATTGAAAGGCGTTTGCGAAGCATTTGGCGCAAAACTGCATCACGTCAAACCGCACGGCGCACTTTATAATTGTGCCGCGAAAGATGAAGCGACGGCGAAAGCGATTGCCGAAGCCGTCAAAGCGATTGACGCGAAATTGCTTTTCTACGGTTTGGCGAACAGTTTTTTAATTTCCGAAGCCGAAAAATTAAATCTAAAAACTGCGTCGGAAGTTTTCGCCGATAGAACTTATCAAGCAGACGGAACTTTAACGCCGCGCACACAGCCCGACGCTTTAATCGAAACGGCGGAAAAATCCGTCGCACAGGTTTTGCAAATGATAAAAACGCAGAAAGTTACGGCGACGAACAGCGAAACAATCCAGATTTGCGCTGAAACCGTCTGCATTCACGGCGACGGCGCACACGCGCTGGAGTTTGCCAAAACTATCAGGCAAGCATTGATTGACAACCAAATAAAAATACAGTCTTTTTAAAATATGAAGTTAAGCAGTTGGTCAGAAACATTCGGAATAGATGAGAGATGAGAGATGAGAGATGAAAGATGAAAGATGAAATCTATCAGTTATCATCTTTCATCTTTCATCTATTCCGAATCTTACCGCGCTAATAATTTTCAACTGCGTAACTTTTATAAAAACAAGACTTTTTTACAATTCAAAAACTGATAACTGATAACTAAAATTATGAGAGTTGCCGTTTTAGCTGCGGAAGCAGTTCCCTATTCAAAAACCGGCGGTTTGGGCGATGTCGCGGGCGCGTTGCCGAAGGCTTTGCGGCAAATCGGCGTTGACGCTTTTTTGATTACGCCGCTTTATCGCCAAACCGACGAAAGTTTAATCGCGCATTTGGCGATTGACGATTTATGGATCGAATGGCGCGGGACAAATTATAAAGCGCAGGTTTTCTATTCGGAAGCGAACGGTTCGCCGACGTTTTTGATTCACGCGCCGGAGATGTTTTTCCGCGATTCGATTTACGGCTACCGGGAAGATTACGAGCGTTTCGCATTCTTCAATCACGCCGCGATTGTTCTGATGCGGCACATCGGAAACGCGCCCGACATCGTGCATTTGAACGATTGGCACTGCGGTTTCGCGGCAGTCGAAATCGCCAAACTGCGGCGTTGGGATTCTTTCTGGCAAAACACGCGCACGGTTTTTTCCGTTCATAATATCGCGTATCAAGGCGCGTTCGGAATGGAAGAATTGTGGAAACTCGGCTTCGGCGACGACTTTTCGCGCCACGCTTTTTCGTTTAACGGCGCGGCTTCGGCGATGAAAGCCGGACTTGCCGATTCGGATATGCTGTCAACCGTCTCAAAGCGTTACGGTTACGAAATTCAGCAGACGGAAAACGGTTACGGACTCGATTGGCTTTTGCGGCAGCGCAGCGACCGCTTGCACGGCATCGTCAACGGCGTTGACTACGACGTTTGGAATCCGGCGACCGACGCGGAACTTCCGGCACATTTCGACGCGGCGGATTTGAGCGGCAAATTTGAGTGCAAACGCGCTCTTTTGCAAAAATTCTTTTTGCCGGAAAATCTCGACAAACCGATTTTTGCGAGCGTAACGCGCTTAACTTCGCAAAAAGGTTTCGAGTTGATTCAGCAAACCGTCGGCGAGATTTTGGCGACCGGCGCATATTTCATCGCGCTCGGTTCGGGCGATAAAAACCACGAAGATTTCCTGCAAAAATTACGCGATTACGCGCCGCAGCAAGTCGGAGTTTATAAAGGTTATAACGAAAGTCTGGCGCACCAAATCGAAGCCGGTGCGGATATGTTTTTAATGCCGTCGCGCTTTGAGCCGTGCGGGCTAAATCAAATGTATTCACTGCGTTACGGCACGATTCCAATCGTCCGCGCCGTCGGCGGTTTGGACGATACGGTCGAAAATTTCGACCGCGTAACCGGCACGGGCAACGGCTTTAAATTCCACGATTTCCGCGCCGACGCATTTCTCGAAAAAATCTACGAAGCGTTATTCGTTTATTACGATAAAGACGCTTGGCGCAAACTCCAGCACAACGGAATGACGGTTGATAATTCGTGGGAAAATGCGGCGCGAAAATACGTTCAGTTATATCAAATGGCAAAAGCGTGAACGATTAATTTGAAACAAGCCGCGTGAAAATTTTGGCTCTTGTCGCTGAAAGCGACGAATAATATAGCATAGGGTTAAGCGAATGAAATGAGCGCAACCTTATGAATTGCCGATGAATCTTCCGACGCTGAAAGTGTCGAACAAACGCCGCGTAAGATTGTTGCTCACCTTCGGCGAGCGATGGAATTGTTGAACCGACCTAGGGTTGCATTCGTCTTCGACTCATTTAACCCTAGGCTTTATTATTCGTCGGATTGGTTTGGCGACAAGACAAAAACTTTTGCTTCCGTATAATATCTTGAAAGATTGATTTCATTCCCATCAAATTCACTTCATATATTTATCCAGAAAATCAGCCACACGCGGATATAAATCGAGCCGATTCTTTAACTTCGAGATGCCGTGTCCTTCGTCGTCGTAGAGTTTATATTCGACAATCGCGCCTTTATCTTTCAACACTTTAACGATTTGTTCGGCTTCGGTGTAAGGAACGCGCGGATCGTTTTTGCCGTGAATGACGAAGAGCGGCGTTTTGATTTTATCAACTTTGGCAATCGGCGAAATACGGCGCAGAAAATCAATATCCTTGTCGAGCATTCCGTATTCGACTTCGCGCTGGCGGCGGCGATAACCGGAAGTGTTTTTCAGAAAAGTTTCCCAGTTGACGATGCCGACTGTGTTGACCGCCGCCGCGAACAAATCGGGATACAGCGTAATCGCCGCCATCGTCATATAACCGCCGTAACTGCCGCCCGTTACGGCGATGCGTTTGGCATCCGCGCCGCCGGAAGTTTTCAGCCATTCGACCGCGTAAGCCAAATCTTTGACCGAATCTTCGCGCTTCTGCACGTCGTCGAGGTGCGT
>JAJAYR010000028.1 GCA_026786155.1 Pyrinomonadaceae bacterium | reverse complement strand
GATTCAAGCAGCGAAATTTTGTTCGTTTGAAAACCGTCGAGATGATACGCTTCCGCAATTGTCGTCAGAAAATCTTCAAACCTGATTTGATTTGTTTGAACGCCCGACCTCAACGCTTGATAAACAGCGAAACCTTCGTAAAACCAATCGTAATTGCCGGTCAAATTTAAATTGTTCGGAATCCAGAGATGAAAAATTTCGTGCCGCAACTGTTCGTGAAGAAGTTGAATTGACGGCGATTTAAACGGTTTGTCGGCGGAAAGAATCGTCGTCGTTTGCCCGCGCGTTTCGGCTTCCCAGCGTCCGAATTTTGCATCTTTCGGCAAGTGCGCGAGAAAAATCTGCGTTTCTTTGAACGGAATTTCGCCGAACAATTTTTTATATTCTTCAAAAATCTCATTCGCCATTTGCGCGGCTTCCGCGTCCGAAAACTGCCATTCGCCGGAAATCGCCAGAAGTAAATCGGCGGTTTTCGTTTCGCGCCAATTTTTGCCGACGGCGAAAACCGCTTTGGCGACGTTTTCCGCGTCAAAAACATTTTCGCCCGCCGTTTTTTCGCTCGAAATTATTTTCCAATCGTTCGGCAGTTCGATTTTTATTTTCGCGGCAACCGGCTGATTGTTCGATGAAAATTGCGGCAGCAAATCATCGAGCATCAAAATTCCCTGTTCGCCGGAAATACTGGAAACGTGCGCTCCGTTCGCCGCGTTCGACAGCGGTTCGAGATTAATTCGGTATTGAAAATCAACGGCTTCCGCGTCCGCCAGATACTCGCCGTCAATCAGTTTTTTAACGGGAACGGCGCGATTTTGTTCGTCGAAAACTTCAAAACCCGAAATTCTCGCGCCGAGATTTTCCGCGCTGGCGACCGACTTCAAAAACGACCAATTTTCGCTCGATTGTTTCAGCAATTTACCGCTGACTTGAACGACGACAGGCGAAGAAGCGATAATTTTGATATTTGCTTCAAAATCCTGCGCCGAAATCATCGCCGCGAAAATCAAAATCGCGGCGAAAATTGCGGCAAGGCGCGAAAACTTTTTTTGGATAATTGACATCGAATCGAATGCGGAACTAAAATAGTCTTTGCTTTAAAGACGTTTGCCGGCTCCGCATTTTTTAAGAATAGGAAATTTTATGAGTCTTATCAAAATAATAATTTACACATTAGCATTTCTGTTGAGCCTGCTGTTTTTCGGACGCTTCTTTTTTTAAGCTGACGGTTCGGCACAAAACTGTTTTTGAAAAATTTTATCACGGAGATTTTTTCTCCGACTTTCGTTTGGACAAATTCACAGCAAAATCAGCGGTCAACAGTTGACCGCTGATTTTATTTTAGGAGTTACGCAGTTGAAAATTACAGGCAGCACGATTCGGAATAGATAAAAGATGAGCGATAAAAGATGAGCGATAAAAATCTATCAGTTATCATCTTTCAACTCTCATCTATTCCGAATGTTTCTCTTCAACTGGATAACTTCTATTAATTTTTAGGCACATTTATGAGCGAACTAAGAAAAATCAAACGCGCTTTAATCAGCGTTTCCGATAAAGACGGCATCGTTGAACTGGCGAAAAAGCTCGGCGAATTCGGCGCGGAAATTATCTCGACCGGCGGCACGGCGCGGGTTTTGCGCGAAGCCGGTTTGACCGTAACCGACGTTTCCGAAGTTACCGATTTTCCCGAAATGTTGGTCGGGCGCGTCAAAACTCTGCACCCGAAAATTCACGGCTCGTTATTATGTTTGCGCGATAATTAAACGCATCTCGAAGCGATGAAAACGCATAACATCGAACCGATTGATTTGGTCGTCGTCAATCTTTATCCGTTCGAGCAAACGATTGAAAACGAAGGCGTTGCCATCGAAGAAGCGGTCGAGCAAATTGACATCGGCGGTCCGGCGATGATTCGTTCAGCGGCGAAAAACTGGCGCGACGTAACGGTCGTTACCGACACGCGGCTTTACGAAACGGTTCTGAACGAGTTGACCGAAACGGGCGGCGAAATCTCGCTGGAGACGCGCCGCAAATTCGCCGCGCTCGCATTTACCAACACGGCGCATTATGATTCGGTGATTTCCGATTATCTGGTCGAACAACTTTCCGACGAAGAATTCGATTTCGTCGAAGATTTTCACCCGCTCGCCGACGATCCGGTTTATCAGATGTTTGAAGAAACCGCGCAACTTTTCGGCGAAGACGATGACGATGATGATGACGATTTTGAAGAAGACTTCAGCCATAACGGAAATAATGCCGCGGAAAACGAAGATTTTCCGGCGGACGAAAATCTCGAATTAGCCAAAATCGGCGATTTGCGCTACGGCGAAAATCCGCACCAACGCGCCGCGCTCTACGAAACTTTCACCGAAGACGGCGGCATCGCGGGCGCGGAGCAGTTTCACGGCAAGGAAATGTCGTTCAACAATTACGTTGACGCGGACGCGGCTTGGAGTCTGGTTTGTGAATTCGACCAAACCGTCTGCGCGATTATCAAACACACGAATCCGTCAGGTGTCGGAATCGGCGCAAATAATCTCGAAGCGTATCAACGCGCTCTGGCGACCGACCCGATTTCGGCGTTCGGCGGCATCGTCGCTTTTAATACGAAGGTTGACGTATCAACGGCAAAAGCCGTCAGCGAAATTTTTACCGAAGTCGTTCTCGCGCCGGATTTCGACGCGGACGCGCTGGAAGTTTTCAGAAGTAAAAAGAATTTGCGCGTTTTGAAAGTCGAGAAAATCGGAAATTCCGAGAATCTCGAATACAAACAGATTTCCGGCGGAATGCTCGTCCAAAACCGTGATAATTTAATCATCACGGCAAACGATTTAAAAGTCGTTTCCAAACGACAGCCGACGGAAAACGAAATCGCCGCGATGCTTTTCGCGTGGAAGGTCTGCAAGCACGTCAAATCAAACGCGATTGTATTCGCCAACGAAACCAGTACCGTCGGAGTCGGCGCGGGACAAATGAACCGCGTTGATTCGGTCAGAATCGCGGCGATGCGAGCCGAAAGATTTGAACTCGATTTGAAAAATTCCGTTCTCGCCTCCGACGCATTTTTCCCGTTCCGCGACAATGTGGACGAAGCCGCGAAATTCGGTATTTCGGGAATCATCCAACCGGGCGGCTCGGTCAAAGATGCGGAAGTTATCGAAGCCGCCAACGAACACGGTTTGGCGATGGTCTTGACCGGCGCGAGACATTTTAAACATTAGATTTAAGGGCAGTTGGTAGAAAGCAGAAGGCAGTTGGCAGTTGGCAGAAAGCAGTTGGCAGTTGGCAGTTGGCAGTTGGCAGTTGGCAGAAGGCAGTTGGCAGAAAGCGAACAAATTCGGATTAGAATAACGTCAGTTATTTTATTTGACCGCCTTCCGTCTTCCGCCTTCTGCCTTCTG